>JAWOJI010000296.1:0-3001 GCA_046481735.1 Desulfatiglandales bacterium
CGATCATCCTCAGAAAGGGGACGGCATCCGCACCGTCCAGCACCCGGTGGTCGATGCAGAGCACCAGGGTCATTATCAGTCTGGGTTCGATCCTGTAACCCTGCTCCTCGTTTCCGCTGACCGCGGGCCGCATGGTGGCAGCTCCCATACCCAGGATAGCCACCTCAGGGTAATTGATAATCGGCACGAACTGGCCTCCGCCAACAGGGCCCACGTTCGTAATCGTGAAAGTCCCCCCTTGAAGTTCCTCCAGGCTCACTTTCCTCTGCCTTGTTCTCTCGGCCAATTCCTTTAGTTCGGTGCTCAGATCGATAATGCTCTTCCGGTCCACGTCCCTGATCACCGGCACAATGAGGCCGTCGCCGGTCGCCACGGCGACCCCCACATGATAGTAATGTTTTTCGATGATTTCACCGGAGTGCATATCAAGGCTCGAGTTGAATCGGGGAAAGGCCTTGAGCGCAGCGGCCGCCGCTTTCAAGGCGAATACCGTATGGGTCAACTTTCCTCCCTTTGCTTCAATTTCTGCTTTGCGCTTTCGGCGAAACGCTTCCAGCTTGCTCATATCAGCCACATCGTGGTTGCTCACATGGGGGATCTGGGACCACGCTAGAGCCATCTGCTTTGCCGTGGCTTTCCTGATGGAACGGAGAGGCATCCGCTCCACCGGCCCCCACTTGGAAAAATCGGGCAGCCTGGGGGCAGGCGCGCGCAACGTTTCGGCCTCTTCGGGTTTTTCTTCCAGTTTCTTCTCCGGTTCTTCGGGCTTTTCTACCGGTCCTTCTTTTCCCTCGGCATAAGATTTCACATCCTCTGCAGTCACAAGGCCTTCAGGCCCCGTGCCCCGCACATTTCGAAGATCCACGCCCAGTTCTCGGGCAAGGCGTCGCGTGGCCGGCGTAGCAGGCACAGGTCCCTCTTTCCTTTTCTGCTCCGGCTCCGGAGCGGCCTCTTTTTCAGGCTCCGCATCCTTCTTCTGGGGCTTTTCCTCTTTGGAGGCTTCCTGAGTCTGTTTTTCAGGCCTCCTCGGTTCTGCAGCCTCTTCCCCTCCCTTGAAGGTCATGAGTACCTGGCCGACTTTGACCGTGTCTCCCACCTTCACCAGGATCTCCCCCACAGTATCCGTAAAAGGAGAGGGGATTTCCACAGCCGCCTTGTCTGTTTCCACCTCCAGAATGATATCGCCCTCCTTGACCCTGTCGCCTGCCTTCACCTTGACGGCAAGGATCTCTCCTTCATGAATCCCTTCACCCAAATCAGGAAGCTTGAATTCTCTTGCCATGGCCTTTTTCCCTTTCTCTAAACGCTCAACAACCTTCTGGCAGCTCGCAAAATCCGCTCCGGGCCCGGAATATACTCCTTTTCCTTGCTGAACAATGGGATAACAATGTCGAAGCCCGTTACCCGCGCTATAGGCGCTTCCAGGTAAAAGAAGGCTTTTTCCACAAGGCGCGACACGATTTCTGCGGCAGGGCCGAAGCTTCGCGGCGCTTCATGGACGATTACGGCTCTTCCCGTCTTCTTGACCGACTCCACGAGCATGGCATCGTCAAGGGGCGAGATGGTCAGGAGATCAATAACCTCCGCTTCGATGCCGTCTTTTTCCTTCAGTTCCAGAGCAGCTTCCAAGGTGGGACGCATCATGGCGCCGTAGGAGATAATCGTCAGGTCCTTGCCCTCCCGGACCTTCTGAGGTACGCAGAGAGGCAGAGTCTCCTCTTCTTCGGGCACTTCCTCCCGAAAGGCTCGGTAGACCGCTTTGGGCTCATAGAATATGACCGGGTCAGGGTCGCGGATGGCGCTCACAAGCAAGGCCCGCGCATTGCGAGGGCTGGAGGGAATCACCATCTTTAGGCCCGGAATATGAGCCCAGAAGGCTTCCCGGCTTTCAGAGTGATGCTCGAGGGCCCGCACCCCCCCGCCGTAAGGCGCGCGGAGCACCATCGGCACCGTCAGCCTGCCCCGGGTTCGCCAGCGCATTCTCGATGCATGGCATTCTATTTGATGAAAGGCGAGATAGGTAAACCCTGAAAACTGTATTTCGCACACCGGCTTGAGCCCGTAGATCGCCATGCCTATGGACATGCCTACAATGCCCGATTCGGCCAGGGGGGTATCCAGAGATCTGTCTTCCCCGAACTCATCGATCAACCCGTCCGTGACCCGAAAAACCCCTCCGTCCCGCCCCACATCCTCTCCCAGAACGATCACGCTGTCATCCTTTTGCATTTCCTGGCGGAGCGCCAGGTTCAGCGCCTGCACCATCGTCATCTTAGCCATGGGTTTCCTCCTGCCCGCGTTCTGCGAGTTCTTGGTTGAGCTGCTCTCGCTGTTCCTCCAGATAGGTCGGCATCTCCTCGTAGACGTGCTCGAACATCTCCAGGGGATCATTGTATTTCTTCATGAGCTCTTCGGCATGGTCCACTGCTGACTGGATTTCTTCCTTGACCTCGGATTCCAGGTCTTGGATTTTTTCATCCGGCAGAAGGCCCTTATCCTTTAGATAGTTCTGGAATCTTTCGATGGGGTCCCTCTTCCTCCATCCTTCCACCTCCTCCTCTTTGCGATAACGCTTGGGGTCGTCTGCGGTTGTGTGCATCATCATCCGATACGTTTCACATTCGATCATGGTCGGACCTTCGCCGGACCGCGCTCTTTCCACGGCTTCCGCAGCCGCCGCATAGACCGCCAGGATATCGTTGCCGTCCACCTGTATGCCCGGCATGCCGTAAGCAAGTGCTTTTTGCGCGAGGGTCTTGGAACGGGTCTGTTTTGACCGGGGAACGGAAATGGCCCACTGATTGTTCTGGCAAACAAAAATCGCCGGAACCTGATAAACCCCGGCAAAGTTCATGCCCTCATGGAAATCCCCCTCAGAGGTGCCTCCGTCTCCGAAGAAAGTCATGGCCACGTCCTTCTTTTTTCTGTACTTGATTCCCCAGGCGATGCCCACCGCATGGAGGACCTGGGATCCGACCGGCACGGAATTGGGAAGATCTTT
>JAWOJI010000320.1:0-2874 GCA_046481735.1 Desulfatiglandales bacterium
AGCGATCTTGCCTTCGTGAAGAACCATGCCGCCTAGGAGCTGCACGTCGAAGTGGCGCATGCCGAGGACCCTCATGGAGGTCTCCCGCACGGCTGCAAATGCTTCCGGAAGAAGCTCGTCAAGGAATTCTCCCCTTGACATCCTCTCCTTGAACTCAGCGGTTTTCCCCTTGAGTTCCGGGTCGGAAAGCGACTGGAAATGGGGCTCCAAGGCGTTTATTTTTTCCACTACCGGCGCCATTCGCTTCAATTCCCGCTCGTTCTTGCTCCCAAATATGCCTTTGATCAGGTTCCCGAACATTATTTTCGCTCAACTCTCAAAAAAACTGGTACCGTTTTGGTTTGTCGAAAAACTCACGAGCATCAGGCAAGGGAGTCTCTCTCACAACCGTTGGAAAAAATTATTATAAAGAAATGCGGATGGAAATGGAATGAGAAAACTCTAGTTGAGGATGTAGCGAAGCGGATTGACCGGCACGCCGTTGAGGTAGACCTCATAGTGCAGGTGCGGGCCTGTTGTGCGACCCGTGTTGCCCACCAGAGCGATCTCCTGCCCTCGCAGCACCGCCTGCCCTTTTTTGACCGTGACCTTGTCGAGGTGGGCATACCGGGTTATGAGGCCGTGGCCATGATTGATGACCACCATCTTTCCATACCCCGGGTCCGTTTCTATGGAGCCGACGACCCCGTTGGCCGGAGAAATGATGGAAGAACCTTTTCTGCTGCAAATATCGAGGCCCTTGTGAAATTCCTTCTCACCCGTAAAAGGGGATTGGCGGTATCCGAATTCGGAACTGACCCACCCTTTGGCGGGCCAGATAGACGGCGTCGAAGCAAGGAGCGACTTTTGCTTGCCGAGAAAAGACAGAAGCAGCTCCCTTTCATGCAGTTGAACGGAAATCTCTGTCTCGATCTCGTCGATGGATTTGTGCATGGAGCGGACCATTCTTTGATTCAGCTTTTCGGCGGCAACGCTGGAACTCAAGCCGGCGGGATCGGATCCTCCCATCCCGATGAGGTGAGGATTCGCCCTTGACGGTTCCAAGTTCACAAGGGTCCTCACTTTCTTGTCGAACTCGTTGAGCTCCGTCAGTTTCGTCTGAATGATCAGAATTTTTTCCGTCAGGGAACTGATTTGCTCTTGGTGCCTGGCGTTTTCTTTTTGAAGAAGAGCAAGTCGGGGAAGGTCTGTTTTTACAGAATAGTAGTCTTTGGCGATCCACGCCAGCAATAGTCCCGCGCAGACCAAGAAAGGGAAAAACATCAGCAACAGGAACTTGGGAACCTTGATCTGCCTAACCCGTTTGGCCCCTTCTGGAAGCACCACGATGTTGATTTTTTTGAATGCCACAAGAGACTCTCAGTGCTGGGATGCGGAGCGCAGGATGAAACAACGCTCCGTCTTGCTCGTTTCCGGTCAGTGCCAAGGCGCCCACAGCTCGCCAAAAGGCCGCCCCCACGCGCCGGCAGATGCAATTACAGTAACACAGTCTGCTTCTCCCTGTCAAGCCCTAAGCTGCTGAAGAAGCGAGAAATCTCCCCTGCAAGGGAGGCCGAAATACCGGGAACTTCGCCAAGCTCCGCCTCTTCCGCCCCGGCAATAGCCTCCAAGCTTCCGAAATGTTGAATCAAGAGTCGTTTCCGTCTGGGCCCTACCCCCGGAATCCGGTCCAGGTCCGACAATGTGAGTCCCTTGGCCCTGAGTTTCCGATGGTAGCCCAGGGCCCGGCGATGCGCTTCGTCGCGGATTCGCATGAGAAGCAGGAGCACCGGGTGCCCCTGCTTCAAAGGCAGGGGGTTTTTCCGGTTGGGAATGAAAATCTTGTCGGTTTCTCCTGCTTCCTTTCCCTTGGCAATGGCCGCCAGGCCTGGCGGGTTTTCCGTGCAGAGGCGGTCCACCATTTTTTTGACGGTCTGAAGATGCCCTTTGCCCCCGTCCACAACAAAGAGGTCCGGCGGCAACCCGGTAGACAATCGTCTCTTCACCAGTTCGGCCATCATCGCATAGTCGTCCATCCCGGCCGCCTCTTTGATCCGGTAACTGCGGTAGCCTTCCTTGTGGGGCAAACCGTCCACGAAAGTGACCAGGGCCCCGACCGCCATCTCTCCTGAAATATTCGAGATATCGATACCCTCCATCCTCCGGGGAGGTTGGTCCAGCAACAGCGCGGATTGAGCGGACCGAATGAGGTCTTCTCCCCTCGTCTCGAACCGGTTCTTGAGAAGGTTCTCCGCATTGGCAACCGCCATCTTTACGAGACGGTGTTTTTCCCCTCTCAAGGGTTTTTCAATGATCACTCTTTTCCCGGCCGCATCAGCGATCCACCCTGCAATGGCCTCCAGGTCATCCACTGCTTCGGAAATCAGAATATGCTTCGGGACAAACGGTTCATTTGGGTAGTGCTGTTTGAGAAAGGCTTCCAGGACTTCCCGAGCCGAACCGTCCTGGCTCTTGAGAAAGAACTCCCGGCTTCCTGTCAGGCGGCCGTCTCTCACCATGAGAAGAGCTACCAGAAAGGCGCCGTTTCTGCCGGCAAGGCCGATCACATCCCGATCACCCATCTTCGGCGCCACCACGTTTTGCCTTTCAATCGTTCTTTCCACCGCCTTGATCTGGTCCCGGATCTTGGCCGCCCTTTCAAAATCGAGCCTTTGCGCCGCGTTCTCCATGTTCTTTTTCAGGAATCTCAAAAGCGTCACATTTCGACCTTCGAGAAAAAGCCTGACCTGCTCGACCACTTCCTTGTACGTGGAAGAATTAATTTTCTCAGAGCAAGGTCCGAGACATCGGCCCAGTTGAAAGTTCAGACACGGCCTCGGCCGGCTCCGCAGGGTTCGCGTGCGGCACTTTCGCAGATCAAAGAGCCGGTCGATC
>JAWOJI010000064.1:0-17730 GCA_046481735.1 Desulfatiglandales bacterium
GGGGAGAGATGTTTACCCGCCTCTGGAGGGAGGGTAACGCTGCAGATGATGTCTTGATGGTGGATCAGGGAGGACCTAATGGCTTGACAAAAGGTCAGGAAACCGCAATAAGGAAAATCTCCGAATGAACTCTTCAAAAGACCGTTACACAAAAAATTGAGGTTCTAAGATATGAAAGTGCACGAGTATCAGGCCAAAGAGCTTTTCAGGAAATTCGGAATCCCTGTTCCTCAAGGTCGTGTAGCCCATTCGGCGGAAGAGGCCTTTGAGGCGACCAAAGAATTGCCCGGACCTCCGTGGGTTGTGAAAGCCCAGGTCCATGCAGGCGGACGGGGGAAAGGAGGCGGCGTGAGGGTCGTTCATAAGGCTGAGGATGTGAAAAAGGCTGCCGGGGAAATCCTCGAAACCCCGCTTGTGACCAAGCAAACCGGCCCTGAGGGGCGAAAGGTCCACCAGGTGCTCGTGGAAGAAGGGGTCGAGATCGACCGTGAATTCTACCTTGCCGTGGCCATAGACCGGGCGGTAGCCATGCCCGTCATGATCTTCAGTCGGGAAGGGGGCGTCGAGATAGAGGAGGTCGCCTCAACGACCCCTGAACTGGTGCTGAAGCAGTTCATCGACCCCGCCACGGGGTGGATGCCTTTTCAGGCGCGCAGGCTTGCCTACAGTCTCGATCCCTTGCCCGGCGCCGACACGATAAAGGAAGTGATAGGCCTCATGAGCGGGCTTTACAGGGCTTTCATGTCCCTTGATTGCTCTCTCGCCGAGATAAATCCCCTGGCCGTTACCAAGGACGGAAAAGTCCTCGCCATAGACGCAAAAATCACCATCGATGACAACGGCCTGGCCCGCCAGAAGGAACTCAAAGCTCTCGACGACCCGAAGGAAAAGGACCCCCTCGACAAAAAGGCGGAGGAGTACAACCTGAACTACATTCGCCTGAGTGGAAACATCGGGGCCATGGTCAACGGAGCAGGGCTTGCCATGGCTACCATGGATGTGATCAAACTGGCCGGGGCCGAACCGGCCAACTTTCTGGACGTGGGGGGCGGGGCAAGCGAGGAGATGGTTACCCGAGGCCTGCAAATCATCCTCGAAGACAAGAACGTGAAAGCCATTTTGATCAACATTTTCGGCGGAATCCTGCGTTGTGACGTCCTGGCCAGAGGGGTGCTCGCCGGAGCGGAGAAGACGGCCATCAAGGTTCCCCTGATCGTGAGGCTGGAAGGAACCAACGTTGAAGAAGGAAGAAGGATTCTTCAGGAATCCACATTGAAGTTCATGGTGGCCAAGGACATGGCGGAGGCGGCTGCAATGGTGACCGCCCAGGTCAAAGCAAGCGTCTGACCGAGTCAGGCGCTTTAACTCTTGTTTTTGGACCTCGAACACCGGAGAAATGACTCATGAGTATACTGGTCGATGAAAAAACACGCGTCGTGGTTCAGGGGATTACGGGCCGGGAAGGAACCTTCCACACCATACAGATGCTCAAGTATGGAACCGTAGTCGCTGCGGGAATGACGCCCGGCAAGAAGGGGAAGTCCGTCGAAGGAGTCCCGGTGTACAACACGGTTCACGAGGCCGTGAAGCATGAAGCCGTGAATGCCTCCTGCATTTTCGTTCCCCCCCTGTTCGCTGCAGACGCCATTGTGGAGGCCGCTGCGGAGGGTCTGGCCGTCATCGTGTGCATCACGGAGGGAATCCCGGCCCTGGACATGGTGAGCGTAGCCTCCTATCTGAGACACAAACAGAGTGTCCTCATCGGGCCCAACTGCCCTGGCATTATTTCCCCCGGCAAAACAAAGTTGGGCATCATGCCCGGTCCAATTCACAGGCAGGGGAGCATCGGCGTGATCTCAAGAAGCGGAACGCTCACTTACGAGGTAGTGGATCAGTTGACCAGGGCCGGCTTGGGTCAGTCCACCTGTATCGGCATTGGCGGGGATGCCGTCATCGGGACATCCTTTGTCGATCATCTAAAGCTTTTCAAGGACGACCCGCAAACAGAAGGCGTCGTCATCATCGGGGAGATAGGGGGTACGGCGGAAGAAGAGGCCGCCGAGTACATACGGAGGGAATTCCGCAAGCCTGTCATCGCTTTCATCGCCGGCCAGACCGCCCCTCCCGACAAACGGATGGGTCATGCGGGCGCCATTATTTCCGGTGGGAAGGGGACGGCTCAGGGTAAAATCAAGGCCCTGGAAGAGGCGGGTATCACCGTGGTCAGGAACCTGGGCAGACTCGGTGAGTCCGCGGTGCAGGTGATGAAAGGCGCCTGAAGGGAATGAGCGGAAGATGCCTTGATGGTGAATCGGGGTGATCAGGGCGACCTTGACTCCAGCCTCTCAAGATGCTAGCATTCATAAAGTCTGCACCTGCAGATTTCATGGGGAGAGGTCATGACAAAGATCGTTGACATGCAGCATCAACTCCGGAAGAAAAGACAGAAAGAGCTTCTCGAAAAACACAGGGGTCGTGTGGAGACCGTTCAGAAGATGATCCAGTGTTCCTCATGTCATTTTCGCTGCAGCATGTGCGGGATGCAGCTTGAAGGAGGAAGCGGTGCGGTCAAATCCTATCCGGGTCTGGCCTTCTGCGAAGGGTGCCGCCAGGAATTCGACGAGTACCAGAATATTTCCAGAGGGAAAAAGCAGCCGGAAGTCTTCTGGCATAACACCGATTGGATGAATGTTTGGTCTTCCTGGCTGAGCTATCGCAGAGCGATCTCTGCCTTTATGAACTCCCGGGAGTTCAAGCTGCTCATCGAAGAAATGGAAAGCGATTCCTAAACGGGGAGGAGAGCCATGTTTGGCTTAGGCATGCCTGAACTTATCGTCATTCTAATTATCATTCTGATTATTTTCGGAGCCGGCAAACTCCCTGAAATAGGGAGCGGGATAGGAAAAGGCATCCGCAACTTCAAGAAAGCCACCCACGAAAAGACCGACGAAATCGGCGCATCTGAAGACAAGAAAAGCAAGTCGGAAGACGATAGCTAGAACGGGATGTCGTCGTCCGGGATCGAAACCGGTTCTTCATCCGGAAAGCGCTCTTCCCTTGTCTTCGCAGTCCCCCCCTTGGCGGCAGGCGATCCAAGCATTTGCATGGTCTGAGCTACGATTTCCGTTGTGGAGCGCTTGTTTCCCTCCCTGTCCTCCCAGGTGCGAGTCTGAAGCCTCCCCTCGATGTACACCTGGCTCCCTTTGTGAAGGTACTCACCGCAGATCTCCCCAAGGCGAGCCCAGGCAACGATTCTATGCCACTCGGTCTTTTCGCCCTTTTCGCCGTCCTTTCCCGTCCACTGCTCTCTCGTGGCGAGATTGAAACTGGCCACCGCCTTTCCGCTCGGCGTGTATCTCACCTCCGGTTCCGCCCCGAGATTGCCAACGAGAATCACCTTGTTGACACTGGCCATGCCCATGCCGTCACCTCCTTATTGATCGCGGTTTTCCCCTGCACCCCGGCCCTTCATCGCCCGGATTGCGATATCCCAGGTTCTTAGCACACTTCTTTCCAAGCGATCAAGGCCTTTGAACACTTGTGACAGAGCTTTTTGAAATTCACGTTTTGCGACCCTGATGCTCATGAGCTTTTCAAAAAGCTGTGGGGAATATTTCCGGGTTGACGTAACCGCCGGGAAAAGATAAGCTCTTGTTAATGCGTGAAAATCATGCTTTTGCCCTTCTCCCGCCATGCTTTCGCGATTCCCTGTTTTGCTTCTTGGCAGCTGTCCCCCTGCCGCAAATACAAGAAGACAGGCAACGTGTGGCTTTTGAGAAAAGGCAACCGCTGGAACAGGAATGGATGCAATGACAAAGGTTATCCCCCTGGGGGGACTCGGAGAAATCGGGTTGAACATGATGGTTTTCGAACATGACAGGGAGATCCTGGTCATTGACGGGGGCCTCATGTTTCCCGAAGCGTACATGCCCGGCGTGGACGTGGTCATCCCTGATGTCCAATATTTGAAAGAGAATCGGGAAAGGGTGAAAAACATCATTCTGACCCACGGCCATGAAGACCACATCGGCGCCATGCCTTTCATCCTCCGGGACTTCAATATCCCTGTGTTTGGAACCAGTTTCACCATTGAACTGGTAAAAGAAAAACTTCGAGAACACAACCTGTTGGAGTCCGCGCTGCTCCGCAAGGTGAAGCCCGGTGAAAGAATCACCCTCGGCCCCTTTGAAGTGGAGTTCATTCGGGTCAACCACAGCATTCTCGATGGGGTGGGGCTGGCCCTGAGAACCCCGGAAGGGCTTTTTGTCCATTCCGGAGACTTTAAAGTCGACCAGACACCTCTGGACGGCCAGGGAACCGATCTCTCGAGGTTTGCCCACTTTGGGGAGGAAGGGGTTCTCGCTTTTTTTTCGGATTCCACCAACGTGGAAAAGGAGGGCTTCACCCTCAGTGAAAAGCAGGTGACCAAGACCCTCGAAGCCCACGTTGAATCCTGTACCGGAAGGCTCATTGTCGCTGTGTTCGCATCCAACATCTCGCGGATTCAGCAGGTCGTCAGGCTCGCGGAAAAGTTCGGACGCAAGGTTCATTTCAGCGGCAAGAGCATGCGCACGAATGTGCGGATCGCCCGCGAGGAAGGGATCCTCGAGGTGGGGTCCGACGTGGAAGTCTCCGAGTCCGAAATGAGTTCCCTGCCCGATAACCGTCTTGCCATGATCACAACGGGAAGCCAGGGCGAACCCCTTTCCTCCCTCACAAGGATCGCCCAGAACAGGCATAAGAGCGTAAAAGTCAAGAAGGGGGACCTGATCATCCTCTCTTCCCGTTTCATTCCCGGCAATGAACGAGCCATCACAGGCATCATCAACAATCTTTATCGAATGGGCGCCGAGGTGATCTATGAAAAAGTCTCTCACATCCATTCTTCGGGCCACGCCTATCAGGAAGAACTCAAGCTCATGTTGAACCTGGTCAAACCCAAGTACTTCATCCCGGTTCACGGCGAATATCGGCACTTGGTTAAGCACGGGCAACTGGCAAGAGAGACCGGTTTGCCCGAAGAGAACGTCATGGTGCTGGAAAACGGCTCGATGGTCGTCTTTGAAAAAGGAGAAGCATGCCTGGGCGGCAAAATCCATTGCGGACGGGTTCTTGTGGACGGCAAAGGGGTGGGCGATGTGGATGAAGTGGTGTTGAGAGATCGCAGAAGGCTTTCCGAGGACGGGGTGGTGATCCTTCTGCTGGCCGTAGACGAACAAACCGGCGAAGTCACCTACGGTCCGGACATCGTTTCAAGGGGATTTGTTTTCGAGGGGCAAAGCGCATGGATTCTGGAGGAAGCAAAGCGGTCGGTGATGCAAGTGCTCAATGAAATTGAAAGCCGCGCCCACATGGATTGGACTCAAGTCGCCCTGGAAATCAAGAGGAACCTGAAGCGGCTTTTTCAGAACAGCATGGACCGGAGGCCCCTGATTCTGCCGATCATTATGCCGCTTTAGCGGCGCAAGGCGCACGGTGCACGGTACACGGCAACTATTGGAGGACTTTTATTGGCCGGTCGATCGAAAACCATTGAGAAAGCTGAGAAGCATTCCATGCCTCTGAGAAAAGAGATCCGGGGGATCCTGTTTGTGCTTGTGGCGATCATGTTGGGAGTGAGCCTTTTCTCCTACCATCCTTCCGACCCCGTGTTCGGTCTCAAGACATCTCAGGCAGCGGAGGTCCACAACCTCTTCGGCAAGTTGGGAGCCCACCTTTCAGGATGGGTTTTCCAGGTCCTCGGTTTCTCCTCTTTCTGGCTCGTGGCCGTCTTCCTCGCCATGGCCGTCCTCTCCTTTAGGAGCAGCTTCCTTCTTTCCCCCATCAAGAGTTTCGGGGCCATCCTCTGTCTGCTCGTTTCCTTTTCCGGCATTCTCCATCTTTATCTGCCGAAAAAGGTGCTCTATCGCAGCGGGAAGGTCCCGGGTGGCGGCTTGGTCGGGGACTATGTAGCCGCATTTGCCCAGGGGGTTTTCAACGATTTCGGCGCCTATGTGCTCCTTTCCGCCGTTTTCATTATCTCTCTCATGTTTTGCACCCACATCTCTTTTGGTTGGCTTTTTTCAAAACTTCGCTTCTGGTTTGCGGCTCTTCAGAGAGAAAGCAGAGAGTTCATGGTGAAAAGGAAGGAGAGGCAGAGAAAGAAAAAGGCCCTCGAAGAGTTCATGGAAAAGGAAAAGGCCCGTCCCAAACGCAAAGTGACCATCATCGAGCCCAAGAAGGAACCTCCCAAAAAGCCGGAGCAGGAAGCTTTTCCCTTCATGACCCGGGAGGGAGAGTTCAAGCTTCCACCCATCGAACTTCTCAACGAGGCGCCTTCCGAGGAGAACGTGGAAATTCGGGAGGAAAGCCTCGAGAAAAATGCCCGGCGCCTTGAGAAAAAACTGGCCGACTTCGGGGTGGAAGGGGAGGTTGTGGAAATCCTTCCCGGGCCCGTGATCACGATGTATGAGCTCAAGCCTGCTCCCGGTGTCAAGATCAGCAAGGTGGCCGGTCTTTCCGACGATCTGGCACTCGCCTTGAGGGCCCCAAGCGTGCGAATCGTGGCGCCCATTCCGGGCAAAGCGGCAATCGGCATCGAAATCCCCAACAACCAGAGAAGCCCGGTCTGTCTTCAGGAAATCCTTTCCTCCCAGACATTTAAATCCTCCGCGCAACGTCTGACCATTGCTTTGGGCAAGGATATCACCGGCGCGCCTTTCGTCACGGACCTCGCCAAAATGCCCCACCTCTTGGTGGCCGGAGCAACGGGAACCGGCAAAAGCGTATGCCTCAACAGCATGATTGTCAGCCTTCTCTTCAAATCGTCCCCCGACATGGTGCGTTTCCTCATGATCGACCCGAAGAGAATCGAGCTCACCATGTACAATGACATCCCCCACCTCCTCCACCCCGTGGTGACCCAGCCGAAGGAGGCGACCAGGGCCCTGAAGTGGGCGGTGGAGGAGATGGAAAAGCGTTACATGCTCCTCTCCGATCGAGGGGTGAGAAATATCGAGGCCTACAACCGGAGGATGGTGAGAGAAAAAAAGCCTGCTGCAGAAGACCCTGCTCGGGGCGTGGACAAGAACCTGCCATACATTGTGGTGGTAATTGACGAACTGGCGGACCTCATGATGACCTCATCAAGGGACGTGGAGGAAGCCATTACCCGCCTCGCCCAGATGGCGAGAGCCGCAGGCATACACCTCATCATCGCAACCCAGCGACCTTCTGTTGACGTGCTCACAGGGATCATCAAGGCCAATTTCCCGGCGCGCATATCCTTTCAGGTTTCCTCCAGGGTGGACTCCAGGACGATCCTGGACGGCATAGGCGCAGAAAATCTGCTCGGCCAGGGCGACATGCTCTTTCTTCCTCCCGGGGTCGGCCGGATTGTCCGGATCCATGGCGCTTTTATTTCAGAGGAAGAGGTCCACAAGGTGACGGATTTTCTGAAGGCCCAGATGAAACCGGACTATGATTCCGCCATCATGGCACAGGTTACCAAAGACGAGGAATCAGAGGCGGAAGAAGACATTGAAATGGATGAGAAATACGACAAGGCCGTGGAATTAGTCATCCAGAGCGGGCAAGCCTCCATCTCCATGATTCAGCGCAAATTGAGGGTCGGCTACAACCGGGCCGCCCGCATGATCGAGGTCATGGAAAAGAGCGGAATCGTAGGGCCTTCGGACGGGGTAAAACCCAGGGATGTCTACGGGAGAAGAGGGGCGTGAGCGCTACGGGGCACGGCCCACGATACACAAGAACAGGTTCCCTGTGAATCTGCTCATTACGCCATATCGAGAGGTGTTCATTCATGTGCAGGTATCTGTCCGTTCTCCTGGTTACGTTTTATACGATCTGCGCGGTTCCCTGTTACGGCGGGGATCAACTCACAAAAATCCTCGAGGGGATCCGGAAGAACTATGGGACCCCTTCCGGCCTCACCTTGAGGTATGAGCGGGAGATCATCACCAAGTCCATGGCCATGATGGGGGATGCGGTCCAGTCCGATCCCGCAGCCGGACAACTCCACTACATGCCTCCCTACTTCCTGAAGGTGGAGCAGGAAACCCCGAACCGCGAAATCCTCACCACCGACGGACAAACCCTTTGGTGGTACATCCCTCAAAAAAACCAGGTCCATCGATATCCAACGGAACGACTGGGGCCTGAGTTGAGGCTTTTGAGCGATGTCTTTCAGGGGCTCAAGGGCGTTGAAGAAGGGTTCGTGGTGGCTCTTAGAGAAGAAGAGGAGGGAAAGCCTTTGAAGCTCGAGCTCACACCCGATCCTCCGTGGTCGGATGTCACCCGGATCGATCTGCATGTGCATCCGCCCGATTACACCCTTGAAAAAGTCGAAATCTTCAACATCATGGGCGGCCTGACGCGGTTCAGGCTGGGAGGGGTCATAAAGGAACAAACCTTCAAGGAAAGCTTTTTTCGTCTCGAAATACCGGAAGGGGTGAGGGTCATCGAGGACTGATTACCCAGCCATAACCCTGGTAAGGGTCCTGCCCACCCTTCTCAAGCTGCTGAGGCTGTCTGCAGGAAGCAAGTGGTCTACAAAGGGCAGCACCGTTTGCATCCCCTTGCACAAAGGCTCGAAGTCCGGATCACGGGCCAGGGGATTCAACCACAGAACAGCGTGGACCCTGTGCGCCAAAGCCGCCATCTCGTCTCTCAGAACCCTCTTTGCTCCCAGGTCCCAGCCGTCGCTCATGATGACCGCGATGGTTTTCTTGTTGAGGTGTTTGGATCCATAGCGCTCGTTGAACTCCCTCAGGGACTCTCCGATCCTGGTACCCCCCGACCAATCCGGCACAGCCTCGCTGATCATGTCCAGAGCCTTCTCAAGGGGAAGTTTTCGCACGAAGCGCGTAATCGGCGTGAGGGAGGTGGAGAAAACATACACATCGGCCCGGGCGCCCACGCCTTTTAACCCCATAATGAAAGGCATCACGAATCGAGCATAGCGGTCCATGGAACCGCTGACGTCCACGAGGATCACCAGCTTCTTGAGCCTTTTCTTTTTCCGCCTGTAATAGAGGTCAAAGGGGATGCCGCCGGCTTTGAGGCTTTTTTTGAGAATGAGGCGAAAGTGAATGTTGCCCGGCCTCCGGGATCGCTCGAATCGCCTCGCATCGGAGAGCCTGAAAGGGAACATCATGTGCTTCAAAATCAGCCCGGCAATCTGAATGTCTTTTCGATCGAAGGAAGACAGATCCTTCTTTTCGAGAAGAGCCACAGGGCTGTAAAAGGCGCCTTCCAGGCATTCCTTCTCATGCTTTGCGCTCCGGTCGGCTTTTTCCTCTCCCTCGACCGGGTTCATTCGCTCAAGCAGAGCGTCCTGCATGCATTCGGGAAGCTCCCGCGTGCCCTCACCTTCTTTCCTGCCCTCCTCGTCCTTCGGCGCCTGCCTCCAAAAAGCCTCAAACAGGTCGCTGAAAAGCGTCCACTCCACATCTGTGCTGGTGAAATTCGCCCGCAGGATGTGGAAGAAATCCTGCCTCGCCGAAATTCCCCCTGCCTCCAGCCCTCGAAGGGCATCCACCACACTGGAGGAGAAGACCTTGAAGCCATGATGCTTCAGGAACCGGGCGAAGAGGATCACCTGTTCTGTGAGCCCTTCGTCACTCATGATGTGAAAGGTAATCCTGCCGCTTCCTGGCGTCGGACCAGACTTCTTCTGCAAACCGCTTGATATCGTCCTGGTATTTCAGGATACAACCCAGGCTCTCCATAACAACTTCCTCGTCGAGACGTTTTCTCTCCATGGCAATCAGGGCGCCGGCCCAATCCAGGGCCTCGGAGATGCCGGGTTTCTTGAGAAAGTCGAGGCCCCGGATCTTTCGCATGAAATGAGCAACCTGTTTTGCCAGCCCTTCTTCAATCCCGGGCAGGCGGGTCTTCACAATGGCGTACTCCTTCTCGAAGGAGGGATAGTCAATCCAGTGGTAGAGGCACCTTCTCTTCAGCGCGTCGTGAACGTCCCGGGTTCGGTTGGAAGTCACAACTACCATAGGTCTTTCCTTTGCACGAAAAGTGCCGATCTCCGGGATGGTGATTTGGAAATCCGAGAGCACCTCGAGCAGAAAGGCCTCAAACTCCTCGTCCGATCGGTCCACCTCGTCGATCAGAAGAACCGGCGGCCTGTCATTGGTGCTCAAAATGGCCCGAAGCAGGGGGCGCTTGATCAGGAACTCCGGACCGTAAATGACCCGTTCCATTTCTTCCTTGCCTCTCTCCTCCCTTTCCTCGATCTTGATGTGGAGAAGCTGCTTCGGGTAGTTCCACTCATACAGGGCGGCGGACGCATCCAGGCCTTCGTAACACTGCAGGCGGATAAGCTCCGTCTTGAGAAGTGCAGCCAGCACCGTGCCCACTTCCGTCTTTCCTACACCCGGCTCGCCTTCCAGGAACACCGGTTTCCGGAGCCGGTCGGCCAGGAATATGACCGTGGCCAGAGCACGGTCGGCAATGTACCCATTCCTGTTCAGTTCCTCCACAACCTGATCAATCGATTGAAAATACGCTTGAGCAGCCACGATATCCCTTCTATTTCTTCTTGAAGAGAGCCTCAAGAGCCTTTTTGGCTTGATTCACCTTGTCCATTCTCCCGGGGGCCTGGGGAGAGCCCCTGAGAGCAAAGTGTTCACACAGGTTGGCCCTTTCCTTGTCAATGATGCGCTGAGCCGAAACCTCCCTGCATTGATTGAAGGCATTGGGGTCATAGGATCTGCACTGCTTACAGCAATGAAGCACCTTGCTGCATTGGGGGCAGGTATCGTTTCTGTCGACTTGGGCGGGAGGATCCAGGACGGCGTGACAAAAGACACACTTCATGGTTTTTCCCTCTGTTTTGGGAGATCGTCTCATAATCAGTAAGACCCTTTCGCAGCATGATGATCTTGCATCTTTCCGGAACCGCGCTCGCTCAGGCGCATGTCATGGCTCCCGTCCCCGCAACTCAAGGGCTCCGGTCAGCGAACCGGAATCAGAAGGTCACCTGGATCAAGTGGAGTGCCTGCAGGCAGAGGATTTCCTGAAAAGAACAACGATTCTTCCTTTACCAGCATGAACATGGCAGGTCAACTGAAAAGCGACTGAGGGGCCGCAAACCGGCTGTAACCAAACTTCCTTTTACAACACCTTTCAGACGTTGTAGATTGTTTTTCAGGTGAACAGGAGAGGAACTCTTATGACCGACCCTATTGGATCCATCATCATGGCTGCAGGGAGAGGCAGCCGCATGAAAGGCTTTCAAGGCAGCAAAACCCTCCTCCCCCTGGCGCCGATGAATTCACCCTTCCAGGGAAATCAGCCGATCCTGCTTCACATCCTCGGCAGTCTTCCCGCAGGCCCGAAAGCGCTGATTGTGAGCCACGAAAAAGAAAGCATCATGGAGGCGACACGATACCTTGACCTCGCCTATTTGGAGCAGCCCGTCCTCAACGGCACCGGAGGGGCGCTCCTTGCCGCCCGCCCCTTTCTCGAAAGTGCGCCCTGTCAGAACTTCATCATCACCATGGGAGATGTACCCCTTGTTCGGCCGGAAACCTACCTCGAACTCGTTCATGCGCTCTCCTCCAATGTGTTTGTCGTTCTCGGCTTTCGGCCCCGGAACAAAAGGCAGTACGGCGCGCTGGCCATACGCGAGCAAAGAGTCAAAAGAATCGTGGAATGGAAATACTGGCATATGTGGCCCCAGGAAGAACAGGCGCTTCTGGATCTTTTCAATTCAGGGATCTATGCCGCCCGTCGTGAGGCCCTTCTCAAATCCATTCCCCGTCTGGCCTCCAGACCTCATACGGTCGTAAAGGAGAGAAACGGGAACCAGACCAAGGTTGAGGAGTTCTTCATCACGGACCTGGTGGAAATTATGGAAAAAGACCGCTGTCCAGTGGGTTTTGCTGTAGCCCGGGATGAGGAAGAGGTGATGGGCGTTGACGATCTTGAATCCCTTCTAAAGGCTCAGGAAGCGTACAAGCGCCGGACCGTCGAGCATTGACCATTCACCACATGGATACAAACCGGGCCGGATGCCTGGGCCGGGCGTTTCGTCCTTTCTGCCTTTTCCTTGACACTTCAGACGCTTTTCCCTATGATTCAGACGCGGTAACTTATCAAAAACAGGCTTATTATCCCGCTCAAACCGGTTTCGTGCAGGATTTCATACAGCAGGAGAACAGGAGGACATTATGGCGAAAGAATCCCTTGGAGATCGTATCTGGTACAAAAACTGGCCCCCCCAGGTTCCCAAGTGCCTGGAATACCCTGATTGCACACTGGCGGAATTCCTCAGGCAGTCCGCCGCCAAACACGGCGCCCAAGCAGCCATCTATTTCCTGGATGCAGAGATCACCTATGACCGACTGTGGGACATGGTGCAGCGCCTTGCCACAGCCTTGGCGGACCTGGGCCTCAAGAAGGGCGACGTGTGCGCGCTCATGCTGCCCAACTCCATCCAGTTTGTTGCGTCTTTCTATGCGTGCCAGCTCCTCGGTGTAACCGTAACGGCAATCAATCCGACCTACAAGGCCCTCGAGATCCAGCACCAGCTCAAGGATTCGGCGGCCAAGGTCCTGATTGTGCTGGATGCGGTGGCCGCCGAGGTGCGCGGAGGCATGGAAGGAACGAAGGTCGAAACGGTGATCGGCACCAACGTGGTGGACCTCTGCGGTTTTTCCTCTCTCAAGATCTTCCTGGGCAAGCTCCTCAAGAAAATCCCCACCGGTGACCTGCCGGCCGGGGCTCTCCAACTGAAGGACCTTTTGAAAACCAGGCCCAGTCCACCTCGGGTCGAGGTGGACCCTTCGGATGTGGCGGTCCTCCAGTACACTGGAGGAACTACTGGATTGCCCAAAGGCGCCATGCTCACCCATAGAAACGTGGTGGCCAACGCATGCATGTGCGATGCCTGGCTCTGGAAGAAAGACCCGGTGACCGGGATCGTGGGCGTCCTTCCCCTATTTCATTCCTTTGCCATGACCACCGTGATGAACACGGCCATACGTGTCGGGGGGTTCCAGCTCCTTTTCCCCAGACCGCCCACAGACATGGCCGAGCTGTGCGCGGCAATTCAGAAGTACTCCAAGAAAGCGGGGTTGATTATGCCGGGGGTCGCCGTTCTTTTCAACAAGATCAACACCCACCCGAAAGTGAAGGAATATGACCTGAGCGGACTCAAGATGGCTGTGTCCGGTGCCGGCCCCCTGCCGCTGGAAGTGCAGAACAGGTTCGAAGAACTGACCGGGTCGGTCATCGTGGAAGGCTACGGCCTCAGCGAGGCCACGCCGGTAACCCACGCCAATCCCATCTACGGACGCCGCAAGCTCGGGACCATAGGGCTTCCTTTCCCGGACACGGATATCAAGATCATGGACAAGGAAACGGGCACCAAGCAGCTGCCTCCTCTTCCTTTTGCCGTGGCCGACACGGGAGGACTGACAAAAGAACAGTCGGAACAAGCCGGGGCGTACACCGGCGAACTGGTGATCAAAGGGCCTCAGATCATGAAGGGGTATCTCAACCGGCCTGATGTGACGGAGTCGACCATTCGGGACGGATGGCTTTACACCGGAGACATCGCGTGCATTGACGCGGACGGGTACACCATCATCCGGGACCGGGCCAAGGACATGATCAAATTCAAGGGCTATGCCATTTTCCCCGCCGAGGTGGAGGACCTTCTTCACAAGCACCCCCACATTCAGGGCGCCGCCGTAATCGGTGTTCCCAACGATAAGGTCGGGGAAGTGGTCAAGGCCTTTGTGGTTCTGGATCCTCAGTCGCAAGGGAAAATCACTGCCCAGGATATCCAGGAGTGGGCCAAAGAGAAGATGTCGCCTTACAAGATCCCTTCCGTGATCGAGTTCAGGGAGGAGCTTCCCACGACCATGGTGGGCAAGATCCTGCGCAGAGTCCTCAAAGACGAAGAAGCTGCCAAGGGGAAGAAGACCCGATAGAAAACCGTTTTGTTTTTTCCTCGGCTACAGCAGGCAGTGGGCCCCCCGGAGGGCCGCTCACTGCCTTTTTGGTAGGAACCCCAGCCCGGATCGGTACTGCCCATGATCGAAACCATTGTCCACGGCAACGTCTTTCATGAGATCGCCACCATTCTGGCCATAGCCGCCATTATCGGCGCTGTCGGATACAAAATGCGCCAACCCCTGATCGTGTCCTTTCTGGCAGTGGGTGTTCTCGTCGGCCCCTCGGCCCTGGGCATTATCGGGAGCCACGAGCAGATCGAACTGCTGGCAAACATCGGGATTTCCCTTCTCCTCTTTGTCGTTGGGTTGAAGCTTGACCTCCACATCATCCGCACAGTCGGGCCCGTGGCTTTGGCCACAGGTCTCGGACAGGTGATCTTCACTTCCCTCATCGGCTTCGCGATCGCCCTGGCCTTGGGCATTTCAATGCTGAGCGCAGCCTACGTCGCCGTGGCTCTGACCTTTTCCAGCACGATCATCATTGTGAAGCTCCTTTCGGACAAGAAGGAGATCGACTCCCTGCACGGAAGGATCGCGATCGGCTTTCTTCTGGTTCAGGATATTGCGGCGATCCTCGCCATGATCGGCCTGACCGCCATGGGGGGCGGACTTGTGGGTGACCACCCGCCGGCTGTCGAAGCCGTTATAATCCTGCTCAAAGGGCTCGTATTCCTGGCAATGATTGCCCTTTTGACCCATTTTGTCCTGCCGTGGCTCCTGGCCCGACTGGCCCGCTCCCAGGAACTCCTGGTCCTCTTTGCCATCGCCTGGGCCGTTATGCTGGGTGCGGTCGGAGACGCCATGGGTTTCAGCAAGGAGGTGGGCGCCTTTCTCGCAGGAATTTCGATCGCTTCAACGGAATACCGGGAAGCCATCGGCGCCAGGCTTGTCACCCTTCGTGATTTCCTGCTGCTCTTTTTCTTCATCGACCTGGGTGCAAGGCTTGAGATGAGCGTGCTCGGGAACCAGATCGGCAAGGCGGTTATCTTCTCTCCCTTTGTTCTGATCGGCAATCCCCTCATCGTGATGGTGATCATGGGGATCATGGGATATCGCCGTCGCACGGGCTTTATGGCCGGACTTGCCGTGGCTCAGATCAGCGAGTTTTCGCTCATTCTTGGGGCTCTTGGCGTAAGTCTCGGACACATTGACATGGACACCATGGGTTTGATCACCCTGGTCGGCATCGTGACCATCTGTGCGTCCACTTACATGATCCTTTATTCAGGGAGGCTCTATGAGATCCTCGCTCCTTTCCTGACTCTTTTCGAACGGAAGAACGCGTATCGAGAAGCGGAGGGCGGAACACCCGCTGCAGAAACAGGAGGGGAAATTATTTTGCTGGGCCTGGGAAACTACGGAAGCGAGATCGCAAAGCACCTGATCGAGAGGAAAAAGAAGGTCCTGGGTGTGGACTTCGATCCACAAATCCTTGCCTTCTGGCGTGAAAAGGGTCTTTCTGTTTTCTACGGCGACGGGGGCGACCCTGAGCTGTTGGACCAGTTGCCCATCCATCGGGCCCGTTGGATCGTGAGCACAGTGAGGGATCGCGATCTCAACTTCACGCTCTTGAAGATCCTCAAGGCTCGCCGTTTGGACGGAAAGCTGGCCGTTGCCGCCCGCGACGAATCCGAGGCTGCTGAATTGCGAGCTGCGGGCGCCCACGTAGTTTTCCGCCCCTTTCAGGATGGAGCGGAGTATGCCTCCGATGCGCTCACGGAGGCGCCTCAACTTCTTCAGGGAGGAGTGGATTGGCCGATCTCCCTGAAGGAAACCCGTCTCAGGCCCAGATCTCTCTTTGCAGGGAAGAAGATCGGCAGGATCCCTCTGCGACAGGAGACCGGGGTTTCGATCCTGGCCCTCAGCCGGGCAGGCAAGGTGTATTTTGACATCGGTCCTGATTTCCGGCTTTACCCGGGGGACCACCTCATTCTCATGGGCTCCCCGGGCAACGTGAAGCAGGCCGAGGAGTACCTTGAGCAAAGGGAACCGCACGAAGCGGACGAGACGCCCGGCACCTTCTCGTTGGCACGCATTGAGGTCGCACCGGAGTCGCCGCGTGTCGGCAGGACCCTGGCCGATCTCCGCTTTCGCCAGGACCATGAGGTGACGGTCGTGGGAATTCAGCGCGGTCAGGAACGGATCACTTCGCCCAAAGCGTCGTACATGATCGAGGCCGGTGATCACCTGATTGTCGTCGGCAGCAAAGATGCAATTGAACGGCTGAACGCCCAAGCTCCTCTCTGATCTCTTGTCCTTTGCCGGGGCGTGATGAAGCCCAGCAGGCTTTTTCAATAGAGAGGCTCTAACCTGTTCCCGGTAGTCAGGCGCCAGGGCGTCCAGACAAGCCCGACAGTCTGGACGGTCATATCTCCCTTCCTGGGGCGGAGGCGAAATCTCTCTACGACCATTCGGTCGGGATCGACCCGGGCGTGCAGCTTTTCCACCTGGCTTTCGAACTCGAGCTGAAGATCCTGCAGTTGCTGCTCCAGGACTTTGAGGTCTTCCCGGGCTCGCTTCACATCCTCCTTCTCTCGGGCAACTCTCCCTGCCCCCCTCATGGCCGTTGTCGCCCGCCCCACGCTGCCGCTGGTCGCGGCACGGCGGCCGAACAAGGCGCCCAGCACGGTGGCCCCAACGGATATGGCGGTCTGGATTTTCTGTTGCCCCACCTGGGCTTCCTCCCTGTCCACCTTTTGTTCCCCGCGCCGAATGCGTTCCTGAAGAGCGCTCAGTTTCGGCCCGTAGCTCTGCCTGAGTTTTTCTACCTGCCTGTCTCTCAGTTCGTGGGCCGCATGGATGAGACGCACTTTGAAGTCGCCTTCGCTCTCCTCGGGCTGAGAGGCAAGCTTGAGTTCAGGGCTTCGCAGGATGTCCAGCATCACCTCCTGGTAAAGGTAATTCAACAGGGCCTTTTCCCAGCCGGCATGGGTTTTCGGTCTGAGTGCTCCGGAAGGAGGACCGACGAATCCGGCGCCGGATTCGCCCTGCCTTTCCAGCGTCGTTTTCAAAGAGCCGTGGACGACCCCCTTCTCCCAAAGCGCCTCCCCGCCGTCTTCAGAGATCGGCGCAATCACGGAATATTCTTTCCAGTAGTCGATTCCTGCCTTGGTGTCTGCAAAATGCAGTTTGCACACCCCCACGGCTTGCGGCCTGTAGATGAGCCTGATCGAGGGCGAGGGCTCCCTTCCGGGCCGCAGGAAATACTCATTGATTTCGGGCGGTAACAGGGGTTTTTCCTGGGAGGCTGAAAGCTCACGATCCTCGTGTGTGGAAGGCACGACGTCGGGAGGGGGCGAGGGAATTTGTCGCCCACCTTCCGTTACCCTCTGAATCTGCGGAAGAGTCATGGGCCCCCTTAAGAAAGAGAGCGCCCACCGTGTTTGAAAGAGCACCGGCTTGTCGTCATGAACATTTCGCATGAAGAACACGCGGTTCCCGAGCCCTGATATGAGGGACTCCACGCTTTTGCGATCGAAAGAACCTCCCGCGCTTTCCAGGCCGTCCATGAGGCGGGCCTTGTCCCTTTCGGTCTGCAGACGGCCGATGAACCAGGTGCCCGTGTTGGCAAGTCCTTTGTAGTCCAGGTCCACAGGGTTTTGAGTGGCAAGCACGATCCCCAGCCCAAAAGCCCTGGCCTGCTTGAGCAGGGTGAGCATGGGTGTTTTGCTGGGAGGGTTGCTCGTGGGAGGGAAATACCCGAAAATCTCATCGATGTACAGGAGCGCGCGCAAGCTTGACGTTCCTGATTGGG
>JAWOJI010000192.1:0-3982 GCA_046481735.1 Desulfatiglandales bacterium
GTACAGCGCCAGTCGAATAATCCGATAGGGACTGAATCGGCTGTTGACCGCACTCACAGGACAACTGGCCGTGCAGGTGCGGCAAGTAAAGCAGGCCGCGATCTTCTCACCGCCGGGCCGGGAAGCCAGCTCCTTTCTGAACTTCGGATCAGCCTTGGTCAAATCAATGTCAACCATAATGAACCTCGCAGATCAAAGGAGTAGTGGAATAGCGGAATCATGAAGTATTGGAAACCGGGTTGGGCATATCCTCAACATTCCATCATTCCCTTCTTAGTATTCCGACGGCAGTTGCTTCAGCTGAGCCAGGGAAAAAACCGGCCCGTCCTTGCAGACGTACTGATCCCCTATGTTGCACCTGCCGCACATCCCGATCCCGCACTTCATACGCATCTCAAGAGACAGGATAATCCTCTCGGGCGGAAACCCGAGCTCCTCCAAAACCGGCTGCGTGAACCGGATCATGATTGGAGGACCGCACACGATTGCGATTGCATTTTCGGCGCTCGTAATCTTCTCTTTCGCAACGGCCGGCACAAAGCCCTTGTTGTATTTCCATTCGGGGTCGTCCGTGGCGTCCACCGTGATGTGCATCCGGATATCGTCCCTCTTTTCCCACGCTGCCAGTTCCTCCCGGTAAAGCAAAAGGCCGGGGGACCTCGCGCCGTATACTACGGTGATTTCTCCAAACCTCGGCCGGTTCTCGGGATCAAGCATGTACACGATGCTCGATCTCAGGGTTGTGAAGGCAAAACCTCCCCCGATAATTACAACATCCTTGCCTTCCATCTCCTCCCACGGATACCAGTTTCCGAGGGGGCCCCTTACTCCCATGACATACCCTTCCCTGATCATGTGAAGGTAGGTAGTCACAAGCCCCACTTCGTTCACCGTGAACAACAAGAAGCCCTTTTCCGTAGGCGAAGAAGCGATCCCGATGGGCACTTCCCCCTTACCGGCTACCGAAAGCTCTGCAAACTGCCCGGGTACGTACTTGAATTTTTTCTCGTCCTCCGGATTCAGAAACACCAGCTTGAACGTCTTCAACTGTTCGTCTTCCGTCTCCGTGACAATTTGATCCACCCGCACTGGATAAGGATAATATGGATTCTGCATCTGATTCATGGTCTCAGTCCTAATACCTGTTCATCTTCTCAGCCACGTCCCGGATGTCGATGTTCACCGGGCAGTACCTCACGCATCTCCCGCATCCCGAACACTGAACCCCGTCATCGTACTTGTCCACATAGTACTTCAGCTTGTGCATAAAACGCTGCCGCACCCTCTGCACCTTCTTATCTCTCGGGTTGTGTCCGGACCCATGAAGGGTAAAAAGAGGGAACATGCACGAGTCCCAGTTCCGGAGACGATCCCCCTCCTTTCCGAGAACCTCGTCCTGTATGTCAAAACACCAGCACGTGGGACACAAGAATGTGCATGTCCCGCAGTTGATGCACGCAAAGGCCACCTCCTCCCAGAAAGGGGCATTGAAAAGCTCGTTCACCGCCTTCTGCCTCAATTGACCCGTCTCCATGTGGGAGGAGATTTTTTCCGCAGAAGAATTTTGCAGCGCTTCGACCTTCTCTTTCTCGTCCTGTCCCGGTTGGGGGCCTCCATGGATTTTTCCGAGAAGAGCTTTCCCCTTTTCCGTCACTGCTTTCACGACAAAACGATCCCCCAGATCACAGGCGATCGCGTCCAGGTCTTCCTCGCTGAAAGGACCTCCTCCGACAGAGGTGCAAAAACATGTGGGACAGGGTTCGTTGCACCCCAAGCCTACCAGGGTTGTGGATTCAAATCGCTTCACCCACCAGGGATCCCGATACTCAGCACAATCAAAATTCCGCCTCACCAACCTGAAGGCATGGGCGTCACACGGCCGGATTCCCACGACCGCCTGGGGGGGAAACTCGTTGGCCGACTCCTTGAACATGTTGGCATCCGCCTCCTTTTCATCAAGCGTGTACTCGAACATGCGCTCGGATTGAGGATAGACAAGATCCTTGGCAGAAAGCCTCGTATTGCCGAAGTTGAAATCAGGCGCCCGGGTTTCATCCAATTCCTTAAAGCTGTGGAAGTCCCCTTCCTTAACAGGCACAAATACCTTGTAAGAGCTTTGCAACCCTTTCAGGGCTTCGGTCCATTCTTCTCTGGTAAATGTTTTCTCAAGCATGATGCAAACCTTACTTAATAAACTCGTTATAGTCATCCGGCCGGTAGGTATCCAGCGGGGGCCGTTGCTCTAAAGTCAGCCCTGCCTCCCAGGAGAAAAGCGACTCCGCGTCCTTGTTCAACTTCCTCGTGAACTGCCGCATCGATATACCCACCGGGCAAACCCTTTCGCAGGCCCCGCAATCCGTGCACCGCCCCGCACAATGATAGGCCCTGAGGAAATGGAAGGTCATGGTATCCGTAAGGTCGCTGCTCTTTCCGACCCACTGCGGTCTTGATTCATCAACAAAGCAGGTGGGGCAGTAGCACAAGGGGCAGGCGTCGCGGCACGCATAGCACCTGATGCACCTGGAGATCAACTGTTTGAAGAAAGCCCACTTCTTCTCCGCGCCCATCGCCTCGACGGCTTCCACATCCGCGTATCGGCTCGTCTTCTCCGTTTCTTCTATAACCGATCCAATCATCTCATCGTAGAGCACGGGATTATGATGCCTGCAGGTCACACAGTTCCGCTGCAGGAACGCCTGTTTCTTGAATTTTTCCTCAAAATCCTTGCCCCTCACCAAGAGCTCTTCTCCCTGGTCTTCGACGGCAAGGATATCCCTCTGCCCCACGGCACGCGCAACGGCCCGGTGATCGATCATGCCCGTGCAAGGAATCCCCACGATGTAGAGCTGCTCCCTCTTGATCTGATTCTCCAGGATATGGGTCACCATGTTCCTCGAATTGCATCCGTTGGCAACAATCCCGATCCGCTCCGTTCTCTTGGTCAGGTAATTGCAAAGGTTCAACCCGCAATGACTGTCCCAGTGGAGTTTGTCCACTTCTTGGGGGTCCCGGATCAGCACAGGGTGGTTCATCATGGGCACACTTCCCTTCGTGTACCCGATAAACAAGTCCACCTTGCCGCTTTCAAGCAGTTGCTTGGCTCTTTTCCTGATTTCTTCCGTATACCGCTCCATCAGATGACCTCAGCTCTTTTCTTCACAAGCCTCTCTCCCGGTCCGAGCCCTTCCACCTCCTTGGCCACCGCTTGCGCAACCTCCACGAACTTCGTCGATTCCGCAGAGGATATCCAAGAAAAATGGAGCCTCCCGGGCTCAATCCCAATGTGCTCCAGAAGACCCTTCAACAGAGCAAACTTTCTTCTCGCGTAGTAATTACCTTCCAGGTAATGGCAGTCTCCTGGGTGTCACCCCGAGACCCAAACCCCATCCGCACCGTGGCGAAACGCGGCCAGGATGAATTTGGGGCTCACCCTCGCCGAACAGGGCACCCGGATCACCCTGAAATAAGGCGGATACTGAAGTCGGCTCACCCCCGCAAGGTCTGCAGCCCCATAACTGCACCAGTTGCATAGAAAGGTCGTTATCTTCGGTTCCCAATCACTCATAGCTGTCTCCAATGCCTATGAATCACGCCTACAGGAATTTCTTTTTCGCCGTTGGCCTGTTGCCTGTCGCATGTTGCGGGTTGCTCTCAGTGATGTGCAGGGTGTCCTTGATGAGCTCTCGCGACCTGCGCGCTGCAGCAGGCCGAAAGTAATTCAGTATCTTCAAAATCTCGAAAAATATCTTGTCGGTACATAATTTCAGATGAGTCGTGTAATGAAGTGAAATAAAAAGGTTCCAGGTTGTAACTTTCTTTGCCTTTAACAACCGATTGAAAAACTTGATCCAGATTAAGATCAATAAAAAAAGAAGGTAAAGATGGCTGGTTAGTAATCTCTTCTACCAGTTCATCTGAAAATAAAATACTTGAAAAGTTCATGAATTTCCCTATTGAAACAAAATTTTTTTGGTTATTAATA
>JAWOJI010000267.1:0-2914 GCA_046481735.1 Desulfatiglandales bacterium
ACCAATATCCTCCAAAAGAAAAGGACATCATCGAGGACATGGGAGGACAAATCCCGAGATTAAAAAAAGATTAATTTTCAGATCTTTCGTTAATCTATGTTCTAGAATAAATTTAACTATTTAGCACGAAAATTAACAAATTAACGAACTATGGCCGAAAACGACGGTTGGAAGCTGATAATCCTATTTTATTCAATTTGTTAGGGTTTTCTTGGGTTTTGTGATCAAGTATACGCTTTTACCGATGAACTCAGTTTTACCTAAAATTCATATAAGGAACGGAGTTCTTTAGAGAAAATTCTTGACCCGGGGCCTCGCCAGATGATAAAGTAAGTGCAAGTTGGAGGATTATTGCGCATACTTTATCAGAAGGATGGGACATGGACGAAGTCGTAGCGTTCAAGAAGTTCCAGAGGCTCAAGGTTTTGACCATTGAACAGCTTGTGAGGCTGCTCGAGTCTTCCGTCATCACCGCCAGAAGACAGTTGAAAAAGTGGAGGGCGTACACGAGCTTCAACATGAATGGCCGCTATTACACTCTGCCTGGGATTCCCCGGTTTGATGAGAACGGCATCTGGAAGTATCAGCGGGTCCTTTTCTCTAAGCATGGAACCCTTACCCAAAGCATTTGCCAATTAATCGGGCGATCTAAGGGGGGTCTGAGTGCCAAGCAGATTGCTCAGGTGATGGAGATAGCGTCGAACAGTTCGGTGTTTTCCCGTTTGCATGGTGTTCCCGGCATAAGACGAGAAAGGTATCAGGGGCGATTTGTGTATTTTTCCGATGAGCGCTATGAAGAACAGAAAGCGGCGTTATGTCGAGCCGAGCAAGCAAGCCCTCTCTCAGATGCTGAAGCGGTGATGATCCTTGTTCAATATATCAAGCATCCTCAGAGCAGCATTGAGGAACTGGCTGAGCGAGTTAGCAGGGGGGAAGGCAGAAGCATTGATTGCAATGTGATTCATGGATTTCTTGAGCGTCACGACGTGTTAAAAAAAATCCCGGATACAAAGTGATCCGTTGTCTCAAGAGCCATATTGATAAGATTGTGGAGGGAGTTTCCGCAGGCAGGCTGTTTCCCGAGATCCCCACTGTTCACTTTACTGCGCAAGGGGATTGCAGTAGCGGGGACCTCAGAGTGTTGAAGACCCGGCAGAAGAAGGTTGTGACGCTTGATGTTGGTCCATTGCAGGCCAAGGAGACTGTCCTGCGATCTCCCGCAGATGGGACGATTTACTCCTCCCAGGAGCTCCAGGCGCTTGCGCCGCGGCGGTGTACGTTTGGCTATGATGTGATTGTCCATGTGGGCTACTCACTTTTTGTTCACTGCCGGGGTGAACAGGAAATCATAAAGGAGTTGGCCACGAGGAACATCTCGATTTCTGACAGAGAGATCCGTTTTCTCGGCCAAAAGTTTGTCACTTATCTTGCCGTGGCTCATCGGGAGAGCCGACAACAAATCAGGAAGGCCATGGACAGACGCGGCGGATATATTCTGCATCTGGATGGCACATGCGAAGCCGACAGCCCCCATCTATTCTCCGGGCTCGATGGGATTGGGGAGCTGGTCCTTGAGAATGTGAAACTGCCCTCCGAAAGGGCTGATTTGCTTATCCCTTTTCTGAGGCGGATCAAGGGGCAATACGGGGAGCCGATTGCATTGGTTCACGACATGGGCAAGGGGATTCTTTCAGCAATAGAGACGGTCTTCCCCGGAAAACCTGACTTCATCTGCCACTTTCACTTCTTGAGAGACATCGGCAAGGACTTGTTGGAGGAAGAATACCAGCGGATCAGGAATCGCCTCAAGAAGCACAGGATTCGTTCTTCGCTGCGACAGATGCTCAAGAGTCTCGAAAGAGCGGTTGGTCAAGAACGCGAGGCAATGGAGGCACTGCATGCCGGCATGAAGAAGGGGGACGGTACCGTTGTGTTGTCCTTTTGCAAAATGCCTGCTCTGGCAGCCTTTGCGCTGATCCATTGGGCTTTTGACATACCGGCCCAATTGAACGGGTATGGCTTCCCCTTTGATCGACCTCATCTGCTCTTCTACCACAGGCTGAGGACTATCTACACCCTTGTGGAAGCGATTCGAGAAACCCCGCTGAGGCACGCGAAAAGCCATCGGCCTCTCAATCAACTCTTCAGATCGATCAAGCAGGTCATGGACGATGTGGCATTGAGGAAATCCGTCGCCCAGCTCGATGAGCGCGCAGGCCTCTTCGACGACCTCCGCAAAGCCCTTCGCATTGCGCTCCCTGAAGGTAAGAGCGGCCTCAATGATGATGGCGATGGCACGGAGATGAAAACCATTGAGGGAAAAGTAAAAGAGTTCCGTGAACAAATCGTCTCCCAGAGCAAGCTCTCAGGGAAAGACGAGTACAAGAAGATGATTCAGCAGATTGACACGTACTGGGAAAAGCTCTTTGCCGATCCCATCGCCGTGCACACTGCCCAGGGTGAAGTGTTTATCCAGCCCCAACGCACCAACAATATCTTGGAGAGGTTTTTCCGCGATATCAAGAAAAGAGCCCGTAAGAGAACCGGCGGCATCTCTTTGAGCAAGACCCTGAGGACGATTCTTTCAGATACGCCTCTTGTAAAAAATCTCGACAACGAGGAGTATCTCAAGATCATCCTGGATGGATGTGACACCTTGCAAGAGCGGTTCGCAAGGATTGACAGCAATATGATTGTGGAGGGGTTGAAGAAAACCAGGAAGGAACGCGGCAGAGTCCCTCTTGAACTAAAGAAGATGATCAGAGAGCCGGCGTTCACAGAAAAACTGGGGCTTCTGTTCGGGTGTTAAGCAAAATCAATACCAACCGTCGTTTTCGGCCATAGGATAAAACCTTTGAAGCCTGCAACGCCTTGCATTCGCAACCCTTCCAGGATGATCAGGCTGACCGCAAAG
>JAWOJI010000281.1:0-18116 GCA_046481735.1 Desulfatiglandales bacterium
GTTGTTGCGGGCAACCCCATGGACAATCAAGGGCTCGGCCACGATGTCAAAAATGCGCATGCGCGGGTTGAGACTGGCATAAGGGTCCTGGAACACAAGCTGCATATGGCGGCGAAGAGGCCTCAAATTCGCTGCCTCGATGTGGGTGATATCCCGGCTCTTGAAAAAGACCTTGCCCGTCACCACAGGCACACGGCGAAGGATCGCGCGGCCGGTCGTGCTCTTTCCTGAACCGGATTCTCCGACCAGCCCCAGGGTTTCTCCCGGAAAAATGTCAAAGGAGACGTTTTCCACGGCGTGCACCACCAATCGTTTCCGGCCCCAGAAACCTGCGTGCCCCGCTTGGAAATGGACGGTAACGCCTTCGACACGCACCAAGGGTTCTTTGACTTTGGCTTTCATTGAAGGGCCGGGCGTATTCAATGGATGGTTCCTCGGATTATGCTGCCCTTTGCACGTCGCATGTTGTGTATCGTCCATTGTCCGTTGTCCTTTTTGGCAGCACCCAGCGATCAGCGGTTAGGCTGTATTCTCCGGTTTGGGCACGTCGCAGGCGCACCAGCAGGACACTTGCCGATCTTCACTGAAAGGGACCAGCGCTGGAGGGCGGCTGCAGCCCTCCCGAGCGCTCCGGCACCTTGTGGAGAAGGCGCATCCGGGCGGTGGACAGATCAGGTCCGGCGGCACCCCTTCAATGGCGATCATGCGCTCCGTGATTTGGTCCGGCCGGGGGGTTGCTCGAAGCAGTCCCTGCGTGTAAGGATGAATCGGGTTTTCGAAGAGATCCTCTGCTTTCCCAACCTCAACGATCTCCCCGGCATACATCACCGCAACCCGGTGACAGAGCTGGGCAATCACGCCCAGATCGTGAGTGATCATGACCACGGAGAGGTTAAGCCGCTGCTGGAGTTCAGCCAGAAGCTCCAGAATTTGCGCCTGAATGGTGACGTCCAGGGCGGTAGTCGGCTCATCGGCGATCAGCAACTGTGGTTCACATGCAAGCGCTATGGCAATCATTACTCTCTGTCGCATGCCTCCGGACAATTCGTGGGGGTGCTGTTCCAATCGTCTTTCCGGCACGCTGATATCCACCAGTTCCAAGAGCTCGACGGCTCGACGTTTCGCCTGTTTCCTGCTCATTCCCAAATGGTAGCGGAGCACCTCCATGATCTGGGCGCCCACGGTGAAGAGCGGGTCCAGAGAAGTCATAGGGTCCTGAAAAACCATGGCGATTTCTTTGCCGCGGATCGTTCGAAGAAGCTCTTTGCCTCCTGGTCCGAAGAAGGACCTGCCTTTCCAGCGAATGTCACCGGCCACGATCTTGCCCGGCGTGGCAATCAGTCCCATGACAGCCTGAACTGTGACGCTTTTCCCTGATCCCGACTCCCCCACAATCCCCAAGGTTTCCCCATACCCCAAATGGAGGCTGACCCCGCGGGCGCCGTGAACGATCCCGTTTCGTGTGGTGAAGTGAACTACCAGGTCCTCGATTTCCAGAAGGGGAGCATCCTTCATGCGGGGGTCGCCTCCTTTGCCCTGTGTTTTCTTAGGCGGGCAGCCATCTGCCGGGCAAATTGCTTTTCCCGTTCCTGGGGATCTGAGATCAGGCGCATCCAACTCGCCACCAAATTGATGGCAAGCACGGTGATGGAAATGGCGATACCGGGAAAAGTGACGAGCCACCAGGCCCGGAACATGTAGTCTTTTCCAGCCGCCACGTCCAGACCCCACGATGTGGCGGGCGGCTGGATCCCGAGACCCAGGAAGGAAAGAGCCGCTTCAGCCAGGACGATCCGCGCGAACTCCAGAATGGCGAGGGTAAGAAGAGGGGAGGTCAGGTTGGGCAGGATATGTCGAAGAATCACTCGACCGCTGCTGCAGCCCAGGATTTCGGCGGCTTCCACATAGGCGGTTTCCCGCACCGAGAGAACCGCACTGCGGGTCATCCGGCCGTAGACCATCCATCCGTTCAGGGAAAGAACCAGGATGACGGTGAGCAGGCTTGGTCCGATCACTGCCAGAATGATCAAAGCCAGAAGGAGACCGGGAAAGGCAACCTGCGTGTCGATCCATCGCATGATGAAGCTGTCGGCCCTGCCTCGGAAGTATCCTGCGATCAAACCCAGTACCGTGCCGAATACCCCAGCGGCGAGAACCACGGCAGCACCCACGATGAGCGACACCCGAGAGCCGTAAATGACCCGGGAAAGAATATCACGGCCCAAGTGGTCGGTGCCGAGAATGTGGTTCCAACTTCCGTCTGCGCTCCAGGCAGGAGGTTTGAGCCTTGCCATGAGATCCTGGTCCGCGGGGTGATGGGGCGCCAGCAGAGGGGCTGCCAGGGCCATGAAGAGAAGGGCGCCGATCAGCATCACCCCTGTGAAGCCCGCCTTGTCGCGCCAGAGCTCCAGCCACAAGCTGCGGATATTTTGAAGCCGTTCCTGCCAGGTGGTTTTCCAGACTTTTTCGGCGGCAGTTTCCATGTCATGCAAGTTTCAATCGCGGATCAATGAGCGTGTAAACGATGTCCATCAGAATATTGATGGCTACCACAATCAGGGCGACGGAAAATACAATCGCTTGCAATAGGATCAAGTCTTCCCTCTCGATGGCCTGCATGGCCGTGAGCCCCAGGCCCGGCCAGGCAAAGACCGTTTCGACCACCACTGAATATCCTGCCACGGCGCGGATCAGCTCCCATCCGCACAACGTGACCACAGGAAGTGAGGCGTTCCGCAGGGCATGGACGCCCACAACACGGTAGAACGGAAGTCCTTTGGCGGTGCATGTCTTGACGTACTGCTGATTGAGTTCGTCGATCATGGAGGAGCGAACAATCATCACCAGCCTTGCCAGAGCCGGCAAAGCCATGGTGATGGCGGGCAAAATGATGTGTGCAGGAGTGTCAACGCCGGAAGTGGGCAGCCAACGCAGGTTTACGGCAAAGATCACGATAAGAAGCAGACCGAGCCAGAACTGGGGAACGGATAAACCGACAAGACTCAGCAGCACGGTAGATCGGTCGGAAACCCCGCCGGGTCGCAAGGAGGAGATGATCCCGAGGGGGATGGAGAGTGCAAAGGCCAGGCCGATTCCGAGAAAGGCAAGAGCCAGGGTGAAGGGCAGTTTTTCCAGAACGATCGTCATGGCCGGTCGGTGCTGCCAGAGAGAATTGCCGAAATCGAGGCTGGCCATGTCGGTCATGAAATCAATGAATTGAACCCATATGGGCCGGTCCAGGCCGAGTTGCTTTTCAAAGGCGGCTCGCTGTTCGATCGTGGCCTCCAGCGGGAGCATCACCTTGACCGGATCCCCCACCATGCGTGTAATCACGAACACGAACACGGTGACGCCGAAAATCACGATAATGCCGTGCCAGAAACGCTTCAGAATGTACCGGCCCATCCGGGTCCTCTGCTACTTCTTCACCTTCATTTCGCTGACAAGAAGTTTGGCATCTACTCTGGCAGACCAGTCCACCCGTTTGCTCACCCCGTATACGTCTTCAATATTGAGGAGCCAGACAAAGTAAGCCTGATCATGAGCGAGCGCAACGGCCCGGTGGTAAAGATCGGCGCGTTTGGCCGGATTCGTTTCCGTGCGAGCCGCGTCGATCAGTCCCGCAAGTTCCTGATCTGAATTGGATGAACCGATGCCGCCCGCCTTGTAATAGGCGGAGAAGCTCTTGTCCGCATCCATGAGCTCATTGGAGCTGACCACAAAGATGGCGTCGGCCCGGGTCTTGCGATCAAAGAGACGGTTCAGATACTCGTTGAACTCAAAGATCCGAACCCTGGACTTAATGCCGACTCTGTCCCAGAACGCGGCAACCGCTTCCACGATCTCCCGGTCCTTGAGCCACCGTCCCGCAGTGCCGATGATCTCCACGGTGACTCCTTCAGCGCCTGCCTCTTTGAGGAGGGCCTTGGCTTTTTCAGGATCAAAAGGGTATGCCTCAACCTCTTTGTTGAAGCCGAAAAAGGACGGACTCAGCAACTGGCCCGGCGATATTTGGGCAAAGCCTTCGAAAAGGCCCTCGGCCAAGGCTCTCTTGTCCACTGCATAGTTCAAGGCCTGGCGGACCCGCACGTCTTTGGTCGGCCCGGCGTCCGCATTGAGGATGATGATAGGGAATTCGAGGCCCATGACGTGGATCGCCTGAGGCACCTGATCCTTGAATTCGGGAAGAAGATTGGTGATCACGTCGAATTCCCCTGCTTTCAGTCCGGCCAGGCGAGTCCCGGGATCTGAGACGAATCGGTATGTCACTTTTTCGATTTCCGGTTTTCCCCCCCAGTAGCTCTCGTTTCCCTCCAGGACGATATTTTGGCCCCGGTTCCAGCGCACGAACCTGTAAGGCCCTGTCCCAACAGGTGTTTCTGCAAATTTTGCGTCTTTGGAGTGGGACGGGGGGACCATTTTCATCCAGTAGAGCCTGGAGAGCAGTATGGGGTCCGGGCCGTCAGTGACAATCTTGACGGTCAGATCGTCAACTTTTTGGGCATCCTTGATGGTGTTGAAAAAGGACATTTGCTCAGAGTTGAACTGGGGGTCGATGATGCGTTTGATGCTGTAGACGACCGCGTCCGCATTGAAGGGTTCGCCGTTGTGAAAGGTGATGCCGGAGCGCAACGTGACTTCCCAGGTCGAGGCGTCCAAGAGCCGGGGTTCTGCAGCGGCAAGTCCGGGCACAAGGGCGCCGTCCGGGGTCCTTGCCATGAGGGTTTCATAGATGTTGTCGTTGACAGCCCTCTCTCCACCGTCTTCTCTAAGTTGAGGATCAAGGGTGGTCGGCTCCGAGCCTAAAGCAATGACAATTTCCTTGCCCGACGCCGTGGTCTGAAAGAGACCGAAAACACAAAGCACCATACCTAAGAACAGCAAAATTCGAACTCTTTTCATTGGGCTCCTCCTTTATTTGTTAGGGTTGTTTTCCTAATGGGCGGAAAAGGGACATGTTCTCTTGTAACGTTTCGGCTCTTTGAAAAACTCAAACCCATCGCGCACGGGGAATGCTCAGATCCCAGGCCGGCAGTACGGTATTTCAAAAAGCGGAAGTCCTGCTTTTGTCCTATATATGGGAAGCTGTCGTGGGTGTCAAGAATTTGAGGGAACTTCGACAGGAATGAAAGGTGCAGCCTCCTTGACCTCCGCTGGGTGGCGCCCTTCAATGATGGAATTGAGTATGGGAAAAAAACTCGGATTGCGGCATTCCCCGAAAAGAAAGAGGACATCGCCTTTGATCGGATCTTCGAGGTGCGGAAAGCGATCCCACAGGGACAGGGCAATCTGATATGCAAGATCAGGCCTGCTTTCCACCAGGTGCTGAAAGGTGACCATGGCACCCAGGCGAACCGGCCACTTGCTGTGCACAAGGAGGTCGACAAGCCCAGGGAACACCTCACCCCGCTGCGCCATCATTTCCGCCAGTTCTCCGGCTCGGCCGCTGTGGAGCATCTGCTCCAGGGAGTCGGAGCTGAGTTGCAGGGGATCCCGATGACAGATCACATTGACCAGTTCCCGGGTCTCCACAGAGCCGGTCCATCGAAAGGCTCGATCCAGGGTTATGGTGGGGACGGAACGAATCCTTTCCTGTTCCGATTGCTCCGGAAAGAGGGCTGCATCGACCACAAGTACGCGGCAGAGCACGCTTGCATCGGCCAAAGCGAGGCACTGCAGTACGGCTTGAGGACAGAAGGGACACTGGGGCGAGATGTACACCCGAATGGAGGCCGGCACTGCGAGCTGCTCAAGAAGCCCAAGGAGGTGAGCCTGGAGGCTCGCCGCAAGGGGTTCGACGCTGTACACGGCCCGAAGAAACGGCTCCAGTTCTTTGGCTTCAGGGACGGCACTGTAACGGATGTTTTCCCTGACCCGGATCTCGGGCATGGATCCGTCCGGGATCTCTTCTTCGTCGAAAACAATCTGGGGTACCAGGCTTTGAAAAGCCTTGCAGAAAACCCGAATTTTACGGCCGGATCCGTCATTATTCCATGCCACGGTGAGCAGGATTTTTTCCGGAATGTGCTCTCTCCATCGTGAAATGGCTTTTTCTTCCTTAGGCGTCATGGGCTGCCAGTGTCGCGTCTCAGAAGTTCTCTGCCTAAAAATCGCAATTTGAGATGCTGGGATAACACTTCGCATTAGACCCGCTTGGGAGAGAGACGAAAATCCGAAAGTCGAAGCACGAAATCCGAAACAATACCAAAACTGCAATGTTCAAAATTTAAAACAAATCAGAGACGAGCCGTGGTTCTTCTGTTTTGGTCATTCTGGTTTGCACAATAGGAATCAGAGCCGCCTTTCAATCTTTGAGCGCGGATGTGACAGCACTCAAACCGGCTGCGACGTCGGTCTTATATCCCTGCAAAGCAAGGGCCTGGCTGACGGTGGAGATGAAGAAAAGAAGGTTTTCCGCACTTGAGGAATATCCCATGAGCCCGACCCTCCAGACTTTCCCCTTGAGGGCGCCCAGTCCCCCGCCTATCTCAAGGTTGTAGGTCTCGAGCAGGTAGGTTCGCACCTTGATGTCATCGACCCCGGCCGGGATTTTTACGGTGTTGAGGGAGGGCAAGCGGTATTCCGGAGCGACGAGCATTTCCAGGCCCATGGCCTCCACGCCGGCAACCAGGGCTTTGTGGTTCAAGGTGTGCCGCCGGATTCTCTCCTCCAAACCTTCTTCCTCGATCAACCGGAGCGCCTCAAGGAGACCGTAATTGAGGGTGCTCGAGCTTGTGTGATGGTAAACCCGCTCGGTTCCCCAGTACTTGTCCAGGAGAGAAATGTCCAGGTACCATGAGCGCACAGGGTGCTTGCGTCGGCGCACGGACTCAACGGCCCGGTCGCTGAAGGTCACAGGCGCCAAACCTGCCGCGCATCCAATGCACTTCTGAGAGCAGCTATAGGCGGCATCCACCCCCCATTCATCGATACGCACGTCCACTCCGCCGAGAGACGTCACGGTGTCGAGGAGAATCATTGTGCCGTGTTCCTTTGCAAGGGCCGCAAGTTCGGCCATAGGCTGAAGAACGCCGGTGGAGGTCTCTGCGTGCACCAAGCCGATGACCTTCTGGCGGGTCTCTTTCAGGACTTTCTCGATGCGTTCCAGATCGACGGGCTTGCCCCACTCTCCTTCAATCAGAGTTACCTTCGCTTCCTGCCGTTCCACGATCTGCCGCATCCGGTCTCCGAAATAACCGGACACGCATACAAGAACAGGATCTCCAGGCTCAATGATATTGGTCACGCAGGATTCCATCCCGGAGGTGCCGGTGCCCGGCGCTGCATTGGTTACCCGGTTCTTTGTGCGAAAGACCATCCTGAGCAGTTCGGCTACCTGATCCAGGACCTTCAGATAGGCCGGATCCAGGTGCCCGATAACCGGCGAGGTTAGGGCCTGATAGACTCTCGGGTGAATATTCAATGGCCCGGGTCCCATCAATTTTCTCAGAGGGGCTTCAACGTGACGCGCTTGCATGAGTGATCTCCTTTCATGGCATGGAATGTCTCCAGGGAGTGAGGCAATGCACTGCATAGGGGCAGATGCCCTGATTCGGACCAAAGATCCCGGGATCGGGGAAATGAACCCGAAGCAGAGCGCATAGTAAGCCAAAGCATTCGCAAGGTCAATCCTTACATGGATTGCCTGATCACCGCGAGGACCTGATCAGCTTTTCGACAATTCATGGCACGCCAGGTCCTCCAGGACCTTGACCAAGGCCGAGTGATCCCAGTTGGCGCCGCCCCTTGCCATGCAGGCGTTGAAAAGCTCCCGGACGATAGCCGTGCCCGGCAGGCTGACGCCCAGGGCGTGGGCCCCGGAAAGAGCGAGGTTGAGGTCTTTCCGGTGCAGCTCGATACGAAACCCCGGCTGGAAATTCTTCTTGATCATGCGCTCCCCGTGCACCTCCAGAATCCGCGACCCGGCGAACCCACCCATCAGGGCTTCGCGCACCTTGGCCGTGTCGGCGCCTGCTTTGGAGGCAAAAACCAGTCCCTCGGCGATCGCCTCGAGGGTCAAGGCCACGATGATTTGATTGGCCACCTTGCATGTCTGCCCGTCGCCCACATCCCCGACCAGCGTGACATTCTTGCCCATTAGATCAAAGAGGGGTTTCACCTTGGCGAAAACCGCCTCCTTGCCGCCGACCATGATGGTTAGAGTCGCGTTTCTAGCGCCCACGTCTCCGCCGGAGACCGGAGCATCCAGGTACTCGCATCCGAGTTCACGAATCCGCGCTGCAATGGCCTTTGTCTCGATAGGCGAGATCGAACTCATGTCGACGACGGTTTTTCCCGGCGATAGACCTTGAGCGACCCCGTTCTCACCGAAAAGCACCTTTTCCACATCCGGTGTGTCGGGGAGCATGGTGATAACGACCTCCGCATGCAAAGCCACTTCCCTGGCCCCGGCCAGCGGCACTCCTCCGGCGTCCTTGAGCTCCTGATCAGCGCCTCTCCTCGAATGAAGGAAAAGTTTGTGACCCCCACGGATGAGATTGAAAGCCATGGGTTTTCCCATGATTCCCAGCCCTATGAATCCAACGTCCATGATTATCCACCCTCCTTTTTTTGATGAAATCTGCATTGGCGGATTTCATAAATGTGAAAAGAGCTCCCGATCCGAGATATGGATCCTGAGAGCCCTTTTCTTTTTTGATGAACAATGTTGAGAAGGTTTGGATAAAAAGAGGGTCAACTGCCTCGACCCACTGCGGAACTTCCGCGTGAAGTGATTTAGAGCTGATCCGTTACCTCGTTACGCGCCTTCACACACAGGACACTTATAATTCATCAAAAAGGCGGATGCAAGAAAAAAATACAAGATAAAGGAAAAAAAATATCAGGACCACAATATATCGGGTATTTTCCCTCATGGACCCTATGTTGGATTTCGGATGCAAAGATAGGCGGGCTCAAGGACCGCATAGGCAAACCGCATGAAGGGCGTGGGGACTCCCAGTTTCCGCCCCAATTTTACAACCACCCCAATCATGGACTCCAGTTCGCTCATCCGTCCCGCTTCGATGTCCCGCTGCATGGAGGGCTTGATGTCAGGGGCGGCGGAGTCGATGAACGCGAGGGTTTTTTCGGCAATGTCCTGTTCAAGGGAGATGCCTTTTGCGTAAGCCACTGCGCTCACTTCGGAAATCGCCTGCACCAGCAAGGACCTCGCCTCATGCACCTGACGAAAGGCCCCCAGAGCCAGCCGGGTCAGACTTCCCAATGCGCTTACGGCGGAAATGAAAACGAATTTCGTCCAGAGAACCTGATCGATATTGTCGACCACCTCGACCTCCGCAGGCGTGCTGCGGAAGGCTTTTGCAACGACTTCGGCTCGGGGGCTGATCCGGCCGTCCGGTTCACCTATGACAACACGACGGAACCGGCTGTACTGCCCTATAATGCCGGGCGCTTCAATGGCTGCCGAGAGCCAGGTAGCGCCTCCCAGCATATGGTCCTTTCCTATGACCGAGCCGAGCCGCTCGACGGCATCGACCCCGTTTTGAAATGAGACGACCGATGTGTCCGGTCCGATCATGGGCTTGACTGCGGATGCAGCTTCCTCGGTGTGATACGTCTTGGTGGCGACGATCACAAGGTCGACAACCCCTGCCTCCGCAGGCGCAGAGGTCGCCCGGACCGGTGACACGACGAAATCTCCGAACACGCTTTTTACCACCAAGCCATTTTCGCGCAGGGCATTGAGATGATCTCCCCGGGCAATGAGGATCACATCGTGGCCTGCGCGCAAAAGCAGCCCGCCGTAATACCCTCCCACACCTCCTGACCCCATGATGCCTATTTTCATAGTTCTCCGGTCTTCGTGAAAGCGTCCTGTTTCATGTAAAGAGCGATTTCTTCGCTGGTGATGATCCTGTTTCCCGGTCGAAAGGTCTCGGAGGTTTTCTTTAGCTCAATCCGGGAAATCGAGTATCCATTCTTAAGGAAATCGAAAAGGTTTTTCTTGATTTTTTCCTGCCCGGTTCGCGTGCCGGGGTAAGCGATCCTTTTACGAACGGTTACCGATTCTTCGATATCACAGTCTTCCTTGGGAGGGTTCCAGCCGTCCCCCTCAGGCTCAGAAAGCTGGGACAAGGTCCCCTCTTTTTCCTCTTGGGAGGAAATAAACAGGCCGGAGATGGAAGTCAGTTCTTGAGCGGATCCGTTTTTTTCCATTCTGGTTTGCCCCTCCCTGATGAATGGCCTGGAAAACACCGGCAGACGGGCGGTCTTTCATCAGGAACAATGCGCGCCCGACGAAATTTCTTCCCCTCCTTGCAGGTCCTGAGGCCTTTCGGACGTCTCGACGGGAAGGGCAGCGTATTCCTCGCTCAGCTTCTGAAAATTCCGTGCTGCGTCCAGGGCGTCGAAGCCGGGAGCGGTTGAGGCCTCCCAACTGCTCGTGAGTTCGTCCGCCAGTTTTTCATAATCTTTGTGGCCGATGGAATGCTTGTCATACTCTCCAATAGGCATGCCATAATCCACGGTTTCCCGGAGGCGGATGTTATAGCGTATGGCCGTGTCGAACACTTTTTCACCGAACCTTTCCCGCACTTTCTCAAGGACGTGCCTGGAATAGCGCGTCCTGAAGTCGTACATGGTGATCAGGGCCCTCGCGTTTATCTCATGTCTCAGCTCTTCCTTGAGCAGGAGCACGATCTCCATGAGCTTGGAAACTCCCCTCAGAGAAAATAGGCTCAGGTCTATGGGAATGATCACTTCTTCACTGGCCCGAAGGGCATTGAAGCACAGGTGCCCAATGCTTGGAGGACAGTCGACAATCACGGTTTCATAAGGCTTTTTTAGGGTTCCAATGGCTTGCATGAGCCGACTTTCTCTGCCTTCAACCCCGGCGAGTTCCTGCTCAATGGCGCTCAATATGGCATTGGAGGGCGCCAGACCGAAATTGTCTCTTATGGGGATGACAATGTCGTCGAGGTCAATAGCCTGGTTCGTGCCGGGCCTTATGACATTGTAAACGGATTTTTCGAGATCTGCCGGCTTTATGCCCAGCCCCATGGTTGCATGGGCCTGAGGGTCGAAATCAATGAGCAGGACCTGCCACCCCCTGGAGGCCAAAGAACTGGACAGGTTGATGGCCGTGGTGGTTTTACCGCACCCCCCCTTCTGGTTTGCAACCGCTATCACTCGCATACTCCTCCCTCCTTTCCTTCCTGTTGCGCCGAAGTCATTTCCGCCGCTTTCCGGTTGCCATATCAGAAAAGAATGGGCAGAGCAAGAAATTGATACAATATTTTGTGTTTTTTTTTAATTTTATCCCATAAGTTGTGTTGAAATGCGTTGCGGGTCTTGTCTCTTCGATTGCCGCGGACGCAGCCGGGTTGGTCGGGCAGACCAATCAGGAACGTACTAGTTTGGTAACGTTCAAAATTGCTCGCGTGGGCCCCTTGTTGAGACGTTTCGGCCATGATCATTTTTCTCAAGGGGATATCTATAGGGTCGGGAGGCGGTGGCCAAGAATTAGAGGTCTAACACTTTGGGAGGAGATTCCTCGAAGTTGGGAGGCCCAGACTTCGAATTCTTGGCCACTGCGAAATATGGTGGAGTTTTTTGGTGAGATATCCCCTTTCGAAAAAGGGAATGGCCTCCTCTTCCGGAACACTGTTTTTCGTCATGCAAACACTTTTGAACGATACCAATGTGTTACAGGAGATCCAGGAAGTGGAGCAAACCAAATCGAAGACGGGAAAAGAACAAGCCGGGTAACCCTTGATGGCGCGGTGGAACTGGGCTAGGATAGGTAGCGCGTTTTTCCGGAAAGGAGATGCCGGTTTTTGGGGATCAGGAAAGTGCCGGTAACAATCGACACCCTGCGGGCGTTTGCCGAAGCCTTTGTGGAAGCTGAACCGAAGCCTTTGGGCACGGACGGGTGGTGGGAAAAACCGCTCATGGCGAGCGCGCGGATCGATGAGCGATTCGATCGGCTTCCTGAAATCGCCTACCAGGAGCATCTGCGTCCGCGAGATCTCCTGGGAGCCGCTCGCACGGTCGTCGTGTTTTTTGTTCCTTTCAAAAAGACCCTGATCCAGGAGAACAGAAGCGGGGACAGGCCGTGCCGAAATTGGGGTCTCGCGTATGTTCAGACCAACGACCTGATTGACCGCTTGAGCAGAGGCTTGGGCGCGGTTCTGGAAAAGCACGGCTACTGTTCAGGCCTCACACCGACCACCCACAATTTTGACGAAAAAGCCCTCATGGCCCGGTGGTCGCACAAGCACTTGGGCCACATCGCAGGGCTGGGCCGGTTCGGTAGCCACCGCATGCTCATCACGCCTGCAGGATGCGCCGGACGCCTGGGAAGTTTAGTGACCGAGGCCGATCTGGGCGACCACCCTCTCATACAAACCGAGGAAGCGTGCCTTCTCAAGGCAGGCCGGACATGCGGCAAGTGTATGCAGGCCTGCCCTGTCCATGCCCTGAAGGAGGATGATTTTGACCGCCGCGGCTGCTGGGAAAGGCTGAAGGAGAATCGCAGGAGCCTCCCGTATTTTTCTGATATGCCGGAAAGTACCCATGTCTGCGGCAAATGCGCGGCGATTATGCCCTGCAGTTTTGGCAACCCCGTAGCAGCCCTTTAAGCGCTTTCATTCCTTTTCTCCGATGGCCCCGGATCGTTTCAGTTTTTCACGGTCCACCGGCCTGGCGCGGGATGTAAACTGACAGAAGTGAAGAACAGAACCGAGGAGGAAATCATGGCAATTCGGGTCAACGGAATCAGCATCCACTATACCCTGCAGGGAGACGAATTTGCGCCGGTCATCACTCTGAGTCATTCCCTCGCCACGAACCTTTCCATGTGGGAACCGCAAATGGAGGCACTTCTTCCGTCCTACCGTGTCCTCAGGTATGACACGCGAGGACATGGAAAGACCGAAGCTTCTCAGGGTCCCTATTCCCTGGAAATGCTTGCCGAGGATGTGCTCGAATTGCTTCGGGCGCTGGGTATAGAAAAAACAATCTTCATGGGCATCTCCATGGGCGGCATGATCGGCCAGATGCTTGCTCTCATTGCTCCAGAGAAGCTCTCAGGCCTCATCCTATGCGATACGGCGAGCCGCATTCCGGAGGAAGCCAGGTCTGTTTGGAGCGACCGGATCGAGGCGGTTCAAAAAAAGGGCATGGAGTGCCAGGTGAAACCAACCATCGAGAGGTGGTTCACGCCCCACTTTCGACACAAGCGCCCTGAAGTGGTGCAACGAGTCGAGTCCATGATTCGGGCGACTAACGTCGACGGATACATCGGCTGTGCCCATGCCATCCGGGCACTGGATCTTACGGAAAAGATCGGCGGTATCCGCGTGCCCACATTGATCGTTGTGGGAGAAGAAGATCCCGGTACGCCTGTATTCGCCTCAGAGGAAATCCAACAGAGAATCAAGGGTTCCGAGCTGGTGGTCCTGGAGTCCGCCGCCCATCTCTCGAACATTGAGCAACGCGAGGCATTCAACGAAGCGCTCTTGAATTTCCTCCGAAAGATCGATGCAAAAGACCGGCGCGATTAGGGAGAGTCAAACGATGAAGACATACATTCTTGCAGGGTTCCTGCTGCTTGCAGCCGGTGTGGCCGTCTACATCGTCACCTCCCTTCGAAGTGTTGCCGGAGAGAAGATCAAAAAAGAAGACCTGCCTCAGGGCACTTATGAGATCGTCCAATGGACCAGCGACGCAAACGGTGTGGCATACATCCTGATCGATCCATCCAAGCAAATGCCTGTGCGCGTGAGCGAGGGGCTGGGAAGGAAGGAGTCGGAAGGCTTCCGCTCTTCCCATGAGTACCTCAACGCCGTCGCGGGCAAGACTCAGGTTCAGCGGGTTGTCAACAGGAAGGACGGAGAAACCCTAGCCTTTATCCTGGCATCGGCCGGGCTGGAGATCGAGACAGGGTTCAATGTCCTGAAAAGAAGCGTCATAGTCCTCATCCGGGACCCGGAAGATTCCCATCACCGAAAATCGCGGGAGGGGCCATGATCCTCACAGTTTTCTGAAAAAGCTCATTTGGGTCTTGAAAAACAGGGGCGGAGCAAATAGAATCAGTCCGTTCATTCAGGCACAAAACCGGGCAAGGGTTCCCGCGTTTCATCCCGGAAAAACGCAACAAGGAGGTCATCATGCGAAGTGTTCTGCTGGCAACCGATGGATCCGACCATGCTTTGAGAGGAGCGCAATATTTGGCCGACCTTTACAAGGGGGCAACCGATGTACATATCACTGTCCTGACCATTTCTCCAACCGTTCCTCCGATTTACAGGGAGGAGGCCGATGATCCGATGATGCGGGAACAGTTCGCAGCGTGGAAGAAAAAGCGGAAAGAGGAAGCGGAGGCCTATACGGATGCGGCGAGAAAGGTGCTGCTCAAGGGTGGGCTTAAAGAAAAGCAGGTCCACGCGAAATATGTCCAGCAGCTTGTCGGCGTGGCCCGGGACATTATTCGGGAGATCGATGCCGGCCGGTTTGACGCATGCGTTGTGGGAAAGAAGGGACTGGGATGGTTTGGAAACATGTTTCTGGGCAGCATCACGGATAAACTGCTGCAGATTTCGGAAAACCACCCCTTGTGGCTCGTGGAGGGGAAGAAACGGAAAAGCAGGAAACTTCTCGTTGCAATGGACGAGACCAGCCATACCGTGAATCTTGCCCGTTATGTGGGCGCCATGTTGAAGGGATTGGAAGGCGTCTCGGTCCATTTCTATCACTATTGCGCTCCTTTTACCGAGGATATCTCGTCCGAAGAGCGCAAGAAAATGAAGGAATTGGAAAAGCGGGCCATCGAGCGGGAACAACGGGAAATGTCACATTACTTTGAAGATGCAAGGAAGCTTCTGCTGGACCTGGATTTTGCCGAAAAGAGCGTGACCTATGAGTTCCAGTACGACCAGTCGGGCAAGCCCAAAAAAGTGACCCAAGCCATCCTCGACAAACTCAAGAAGGGAGGGTACGGAACCCTGGTGATCGGTCGGAAGGGAGCGACCCATGCCAGAGAATTCCGACTCGGGTCCGTGGCCATGCGAACGGTGGGTGAAGCAAGGGATTGCACGATCTGGGTCGTCTAAAGCTCCTCCCTGCTTTTGGAGGTAAAGACCTCCGCGATGAGGCGCCTTAAAAATTGAAGGGGCATCCGCTTCGCGCGGATCCCCGTAAGAATGACTATGGCTTGTCCGGAAACAGCTTCAGAAATTCCCCATACCCCTCTTTTTCCAAAGCCTCATTGGGAATGAAACGCATGGCCGCGGAATTCATGCAGTACCTCAAGCCGGTGGGCGGCGGGCCGTCGGGAAACACGTGCCCCAGATGGGAGTCGGCGTGCTTGCTGCGCACTTCCGTTCGAACCATGAAAAGACGGCGGTCCTGTTTTTCCACGATGTTCTCCGGCACCAGGGCTTTTGTGAAACTCGGCCATCCGGTGCCCGAGTCGTATTTATCCTGCGAGCTGAAAAGAGGCTCGCCGGATACGATGTCCACGTAGATGCCCTCCCTTTTGTTGTCCCAGTATTCGTTGTTAAAGGGGGGTTCAGTCCCTTCCTGCTGGGTGACCTTGTATTGAAGGGGAGTCAGTGTTCTTTTCAGCTCATCGTCCCCCGGTTTGGCATATCCGGCGCCTTTCGAAGATCCTGGATCCGGTTTCTTTTCATCGCCCCACGCTTCCTTCATGAATCTGTCGCGTCCTGAACCAAGGCGATAGACCTTGTAGCGGAGCGGGTTGGTTTTGTAATAATCCTGGTGATACTCTTCAGCGGGGTAAAAGCTGGAGAATTTCACGACCTCCGTTGCAATGGGCTGTTTGAACCGTCCTGATTTGTCGAGGTCTCTCTTGGATTCCTCCGCCACGCGCCTTTGCTCGTCATCATGGTAGAAAATCATCGTGCGGTATTGAGATCCCCTGTCTACGAACTGGCCTCCGGGATCGGTGGGATCCACGTGACGCCAGAAAACATCGAGAATTTCACGGTATGTCAGCTTTGAGGGATCATAATGCACCTGCACGGCTTCGACATGCCCCGTCCTTCCTGAAGAGACTTGTTCGTAGGTCGGGCTTTCCTCGTTCCCGCCGCTATATCCTGAGACGACTTTCACCACACCTTCGACCTTTTCAAAATCGGCTTCCACGCACCAGAAACATCCGCCGGCGAGCGTAGCCATTTGGAGTTGCTTTTGATCCTTCATGGTTCTTTCCACTCCTTCCTTATCAGCGGCCTTGCTGCCGGAAAACACAAGACCAACGATCAACAACCCTAACGCGACCCCTGTCGCGGTGGCGGTCCTGATTCTCATGGCGTTCCTCCTTCCCGCCCAATCCGTCCACGGTCGTCGGGGCACTCGGGCTATAACATTTTAAAACTAAGCATTCCCGAGGCCGCTGCACCCGTTTTCGTGTAAAATGCGGTCGAGGGAACAGGAGAGAGGATCATCTGATAGGTGGAACTCCCATGCCGGCAGCAGGGTATTGCAGAAAGCCGAGGTGTTACGGTCGCTTTTATTCCGTAAACCTGCGTACGATCAGAACGGCATTGAACCCGCCGAAGCCGAGGGAGTTGGAAATCGCTATGTTCACAGGGGCTTCTCTCATTTGATTCGGAACATAGTCGAGATCGCAGTCCGGGTCGGGGACCTCGTAGTTGATGGTGGGATGAATCTTGCCGTCCCTGATGGACAGAACTGTGGCGATCATCTCAGCGCCCATGGCCGCTCCAAGAAGGTGGCCGATCATGGATTTGGTGGAACTGATGGGAATCCGATAGGCTCTTTTCCCGAAAGCCTTCTTTATCGCCATGGTTTCAATGACATCGTTCAGCTTTGTGGATGTGCCGTGGGCGTTGATGTAGTCAATGTCCTCCGGTCCGACCCCTGCCTCGGCCATCGCCATTTGGATGGCCCGGATGAAAGAGTGCCCTTCCGGTTGGGGGATGGTAATGTGATAGGCGTCGCAGTTCATGCCAAAGCCGATAACTTCCGCGTAAATGGGGGCGCTTCTCTTCAGGGCATGGTCCAGCTTTTCGAGAATGACAATGCCTGCTCCCTCACCCATGACAAAGCCGTCTCTTTCACGATCAAAGGGCCGGGAGGCTTTTTCGGGAGCGTCGTTTCTGGTGGACATTGCGCGAGTTGCCTGGAAGCCTGCAACAATGATCGGCGTTATGGCACAATCTGCACCGCCGGTGATCATTACGTCCTCAGGGCCGGCCTGGAGGTGGCGGAAACTGTTTCCAATGGCCTGAGCTGCGGAGGAGCAAGCAGTCGGAATCACGTAACTCATGCCCCGGCAGCCGAAGGTAATGGACAAGACGGCTGCTACGCTGCTGATAAGTTGATAAGGAAGGGCATGGGGGGAAGTTCTTCTCGGACCCTTGTCTTCAAAAAACTCCTTGAGACCGGCTTCAAAAATATCCTCGTTTCCTGACGCCGTTCCCAGGATAACCCCGATCTTGTAAGGATCGAGCCCCTGGATTTCAACGCCCCGCTTTTCAAAGGTCAGCTTGAACCCCGCATCCTCAAGGGCCAGCTTGGTAGCGCTCAGGGCCATCTGGGAGGTGCGGCCGAGATATTTTGTTTTCTTGGCGCCGGGCAGGAACTCAGAGAGGTTGAAATTTTCAACGGTACCGGCGATTCGGGTCTTGTACTGATCCATCTCCACATCCGGAAAATGCACCTCCCGAACTCCGGAAACCCCCGCAAGAAGGTTCTTCCAAAAGGCCTCTTTCCCCGTGCCGATAGGCGTAATGGTGCCCATCCCCGTTATAACGATCCTCTGGGTCATATGGCTTCCCCGGAAATTATGCTGCCCCGTGAACTATGCATGGGACCGACCCGCCCGGCGGGTTCATGGACCAATCCTGACGGCTTCGTAAAAAGTCCATCTGCGGCGTTGCGCGTCATCTTTCGTCACTGCGGCGTACGTCCATGTACGCCTCATTCCTCAAGATTCGCGCGCCTTGCATCTGAAGCTTTTTCCTGTGCCGTCCCCATTTACGGCTTCTTACGAGATCATCATTCTTTGTACAAAAAAAGTTTGGTTACAATATTTCGTTAATTTGTTAATCTTTTTCTCTTTCATGTTGAATTTCAATAATATACGAGATTAATTTACTTTTCAAAAA
>JAWOJI010000398.1:0-3898 GCA_046481735.1 Desulfatiglandales bacterium
AAAAACACCTCCCCCGATGTTAGCGCCTCCTGCAGCCAACATCCAGAGGGGAACCTGCACTTCGGCAGCCACGGTCTTTGTTTTCACCACGGCGTAGATGGCCGCCACAGGCCCTACGGCGTTGGCCACATCGTTGGAGCCGTGCGCAAAGGCCACATAGCAGGCCGTCATGATCTGGAGATAGCCGAAGACACATTCCACTTTTTCCTCTTCACTCCCCTTGATCCAACGGCAGCCCTCACCGCCGAGGCGTGAAAGGATTGCTTTGGCCCCAAAGCCCGCAAAGACAGCCAACGGAAGGAGGCCGAGCAGCAACTGATAAAAAGGCATGTTCACATTTCTGAAACTCCTGAAGGCCATGGACAACATAATGACGGTAAAAACACCAGACAGGATCCAGGGCGCATAGGCCCGTGTTGTGGCGTAGGGGGAACGGGAGTTGAGAATCGTTTTTTGAACAGTGTAGTAAAGGACCCCGCCGAAAACGGCGCCGGCCAGGGGAGAAATAATCCAGCTCAATGCGATGGCGATCACCTTGCCCCATGAGACGGCGGCGAAACCGACGGCAAGAATGCCGAAACCCACCACGGCGCCAACGATGGAATGGGTTGTGGATACGGGAAGACCGAACCGGGTGGCAAGATGCACCCAGATTCCTGCTGCAAGAAGGGCGGCAAACATGCCCAGCAGGAGTTTTTCAGGCGACCCTGCCAGAAGGGAAGGATCGATCATCCCTTTTCGGATCGTGTTGGTCACATGGCCGCCGGCAAGGATGGCGCCGGAAAGGTTGAAAATGACGGAGGCGATGACGGCGCCTCTCATGGTCAAAGCTCCGGACCCCACGGAGGTGCCCATGGCGTTGGCCAGGTCATTGGCGCCTATGTTGGCGGCCATGTAAAAACCGAGCACAGCTGCAAGAACCAGAATGATGAAATCGCCGCCGGAAGATAAAACCAGGTTCATGAGTGGGGCCTGAAAATTCTGTATTGAGCAAAGGTAAAGTAAAAGGAATTTTGTCTAATTCCTAATGATTTTCTAACAAACCCTGTCTAAAGATACAACCCTACAAAAAATGCAGGGAAGCATTATCCTGTCAATAGAGCCTTTGGATTTGAGGATGAAGGGTATAGGATCTTATTCGGAGGAGGAAACCATGGATAAGACTCGTGTCTTGTTTGTGTGCGTTCACAACACGGCGCGAAGCCAGATGGTGGAGGCCTTCTTGAACGATTTGGGGGGCGGCCGCTTTTTTGCCGAGAGCGCGGGACTCGATCCCAGGGACATCGACCCGCTGGTCGTGGAGGTCATGCAGGAACTCGGCTATGATCTGGCCGGCAGGAAAGGGAACAGCATCTTCGAGTTCTTCAAGCAGGGGAGGCTTTACGATTATGTGATCTACGTGTGTGACAAGGAAACCGAAGATCGTTGCCCTGTGTTTCCCGGTGTGCGAAGAACCCAGAACTGGCCCTTTCCCGATCCCGCCAAACTGGAAGGCAGCCATGAAGAGAAGCTCGCAGAGGCGAGGAAAATCAGGGACGCCATCCGGGGCAGGATTGAAAGCTGGATCAAAGAGCGTTCATAGTGCTGACTTCTTCATGGGTGTCTTCTTGCCCGCAAAGACCTGGGTGACCTCATGGACGATCATATACAAGGAGGGGACGAAGAGGAGCGTCAGGACCGTGGCGGCCATCAGCCCGAAACTGATGCTCACGGCCATGGGCACCAGGAACTGGGCCTGAAAGCTGCGTTCGAGCAGCAGGGGCAAGAGCCCTGCAACGGTCGTCAAAGAGGTCAGCAGCACGGCCCGGAAACGGGCGCGGCCGCTTTCCACCACAGCCTCTTCCACGTTCATCCCTTCGCGGACCGCGCGATTGATGAAATCGATGAGGATCAGGGAATCGTTGACCACAATGCCCGAGAGGGCCACAACGCCGAAGATGCTGATCATGGTGAACTGCATTCCCATGACCAGGTGGCCGAAGACGGCGCCGATCAGGCCGAAGGGGATTGCCGCCATGATGATGATGGGCTGAACATAGGATCGGAACTGATAGGCCAGAAGCAGAAAGATCCCCATCAATGCCAGGATGTAGCCGGTCTGGAGGCTGTCCAAAGATTCGGTTGTCCGCTTTTCCTGGCCTTCGAGATCATAGCTCATACCCGGGTACCGCTCCACCAGCCGGGGCAGGAAATCGGCCCGAAGGTCGGCGACGATAGCGCCGGCGTTGCCCACAGCTTCGTCGATGTCGGAGGTGACCGTAATCGTGCGCTTGCGATCCACCCGGTTGACGGTCGAATAGGCCCGGCCGGTGGAGATATGAGCCACCTCTTCAACGGGTATCTCGCGACCGTCCAAGGTGCGAATGCGCATGTCCTCGACGGCCCCGAGGCTGCGGCGATCGCTCTCGGCATAGCGGACCATCACCTTGACATCGTCCCTTCCGCGCTGGATGCGCACGGCCTCCTCGCCGTAGAAGGCCTGCCTTGTCTGGCGGGCAATATCCCGCATGGTGACATTCAGGGACCGGGCCCCGGGGCGAATGGTCAGCCTGCGCTCCTCTTTGCCGGGTTTGAAGTTGTCGGTGATGTCCGTTGTGCCCGGATAGGTGGCGAGTTCGCGCCGGACTTCTTCCGCGGCCTGTTGCAGTTGGTCGAAATCCTGACCCGAGATCTGGATTTCGATGGGGTTTCCCGCCGGTCCCCCCTCAATGGTGGAAAAGGTAAGGCTTTCGACGCCGGCTATCTCTCCGATCTTGCGGCGCCAGCCGGCCATGATGTCGTTCGTGGAGAGATTTTTCCGCACCTCGGAAGGGGCGGTCTCGATCCAAATCACCCCCACGTGGCTCCCGAACTCTTCCGGTTTCCAGTCCCGGCGCGGAATCACGCCCACCAAAGAGAACACGTTCTCCACCAGGGGTCCGTTCCTTCTCGTGAATTCGGGGTACTCCCCGTTCAGCGCGAAGGCGCTCTTCTCGATGTGGGCGACCGTGTTCTCCGTAATCTGATATGGGGTCCCCAGGGGGTAGCTCAGGTCGGCGATGATCCAGTCGCTTTCGCCCTTGGGGAAAAACACGAAGGGAACATAGCCTCCCCTGACCATGCCGATGCTGATCATGAGCACGCCGATGCCGACGGCAAGGGTAAGGTACTTGTTGCGAACCGCGTAACGCACGGCCGGCATGTAGCCCTTGGCGACAACGAGGTTCAAACCGGTTTCGACGCTCCTCCGGACGCGCTCATGCCAACTGAACCGCTCCTGCCTCCGCTCGGAGGCTCGGAGGGCATGGTCGAGGTGGGAGGGCAGGATCACGAGGGCTTCGAAAAGGGAAATGGCCAGGATGGCGATGACGGCCATGGGCATCACGGCGATAAATTTCCCCATGATGCCGGTCACAAATAGGAGGGGAACAAAGGCCGCGATTGTGGTGGTCACCGCCATCACCACCGGGCCTCCCACTTCCTTGAGCCCGTCCACAACGGCCTCAGCCGGCGACTTGCCCCGGGCATAATGGGTGAAGACGTTTTCGCCGACGATAATTGCATCGTCCACCAGAATGCCCAGGGTCATGATGAAAGCAAACAGGGAGATCATGTTGACGGTCTGGCCCAGCACATCCAGCACCATGAAAGCGCCCATGAAGGACAGGGGAATCCCCAGGGCCACCCAAAAGGCCAGCCGGATGTTGAGGAACAGGGCGAGACCCAGAAACACCAGGAGTATCCCCTGTGCGCCGTTTCTCAGCAGAAGATCGATGCGGTCCTGGACCATGACGGAGATATCGCCCCACACGGCGAGCCGGATTTCAGGCGGCATGTCCTGCCGATGGCGTTCGACGTAGTCCCTGGCGATGCGGGCGGTCTCGATCACGTCCTGCTTGCCGGTCCGTTGAACGCTGAC
>JAWOJI010000057.1:0-7922 GCA_046481735.1 Desulfatiglandales bacterium
CCTTGATGATCTTCTGCTCTCCGAAGATGCTCACCAGACGGAACTTATCTTGTTCCTCGGGTTCGATCAGGTCAACGTTTTCCAGGATCAATTCCTCCTGATCATTCTTGAAGAAAAAAGCATTGGCTTCACACATCGCTAAAAACCTCCTGCAAACATTCATTGATGACGCTATCTACCAGGTGGGGCAGGGGTTCCCTGCTGACCCCCACGATCAACACCTTTTCCTGGTGCAGGGGAATCAGGATTTTGGGGGCCGGGCTTAAGACGATCGCTTCGGCCATGGGAAGGGTGACTTCGCCCATCATGGAGTTGGGCCACATGATGGCTACGGGTCCCAGGATCAGGTCAACCTCCCGCACGGTACGAACCACGGGGTTTTCGCCGGTGGCCCCCCGGTTGGCCCCGGCCTTGAGCATCTGAGATGTGGCGATGGCATTGGTTCCGAGGGCCAGGATCTCAATGGATTCGCCGAATCGCTCTTTGAGTTTTTTTATGACCAGGGCGCCGATGCCCCCGCCCTGGCCGTCGATCACGCAGAATCGTTTCATGGAGTCACTCAATCATTGATTCCAGACTATAGCATAAGGGGCGCCCTGATTCCAGAGGCGGTTGCATTTGCCTGTTCCTCTGCGTCCTTCGCACCTCTGCGGTGATTGTTCTCCTAACGATTTTCGGCAGCCTCGAAGCAGGGGATGCACAGCACCTGCTCATTGAAACGCCGGGTGCGGGTCTCCATCACCGGTTCGCCGCAGATTCCGCAGGTGAGGCTGGCGAAGATGCGGGCTTTCTGGGGCACAGGGCCTTCGGGAGCTTTCAGTTCAAAAACCTCCTTCGTATCCGACTCCATAATCCGTTTGGAAACAGCGGCCCGTGTTTCCCTCCAGGTTTTTTCTTCCTCCTCCGTCAGACCCTGGCTCTGCATCTTATGGTGCAACTTTCCCAGCACAGGCCCGGTGTCTCCGTAAACCGTTGGGCGCAGGACAAGACGGGTGGCCTTGCCGTCCCGGCGGCGATAAAAGGTGAACGCGTTCTTGCCGTAGTCCTTGTGGATCAGGTTGCCCTTGCCGAAGGTGCATCCCGTCAAGTACTGGATCGCGTCCACGCCGCACATGTCGGTCTCCACCACGGCCACGATCTCTTCGTCCGGCGATTTACCCATTTCCTTCAAGGCCCATTCGGCCGCCCGGATGCCGATGGCCAGGCCCGGGCACCAGTGGCCGTGAAAATCCATGGTTGCTTTGATTTGCTGTTCGCTTGCTCGATCGATGGTCATCTTTTGTTCCTCCTGCACTTATTTCCGTTTTCACCACAGAGTCACAGAGGGCACAGAGAAGTTTTTGTTTGTCGGGAGATACCGACAAACAAAAAATGTCTGCACGGCCTGCTGTTCAGGCGAATATGATGAACCTGTGGACTACTCATTTTAAACCCAAAGCGGTCCGCTCTTGAATAGCCCCTCTTAATGAGTCTGATCAGAGAAGCTCTTTTCGTCTATCGGTACCTCCCGATAGACGAAAACTAGGATCTCCTCTCCGCGCCCTCTGTGTCTCTGTGGTGAACTCTACTCTTGGGGTTACACCAACGGGAAGTGGCACCACACCCTGTGGCGGCCCGCTTCCAGGCGCAGCATTTCCGGAAACCGTGAAGCGCAATTCTCCTTAGCCCTGTCGCACCTTACCACAAAAGGACATCCGCCGGGGCCTGCCGTTTTCTGCCCGACGGTTGCCTCTTCAATTTCCCCTCCGGCGCTGGCAATCAGGAGCCTGGTGTAGGGATGGGCGGGGCGGCCCATAACCTGCACGGTCGGCCCAACCTCGACCAGCCTTCCTGCCAGCATCACGCCGATCCGGTCCCCGATCTTTCGGGCCAATCCAAGATCATGGGTGATAAAGAGCATGCTGAGGCCCTTTTCAATCTGCAGATCCAACATCATTTTGAGCACCTTGGCCTGAACACTGGGGTCCAGAGAACTGGTGGGCTCATCGGCCACGACCATGGAAGGTTTCGATACCAGAGCCCGGGCAATGCACACCCTCTGCAGGGCGCCCATGTTCAGTTCATGGGGATACCGTTCGATAAACTCGGGCTCCGTGGAAAGATGAACGTCCTTAAGAGCTTCCAGAACCCGCTTTCGAATCTCTTCTTTGTCTTTTTCCTGTTTCTGGATCCGGAGCGGTTCCGCAACACTGTCGAAAACCGAAAACCTGTGGCTGACCGCTTGCGCAGGGTTTTGGTGGATCACGCCGATCTTCCCGGCCAGAGACCGGTAATCCGCCTTGATCCATTGGTCCATGTCTCGGTCTTCAAAGATCCGGCGGCCGTTGTCTGGGTGAAGCACGCCGGCCGCAATCATGGCCAGGGTGGTTTTGCCGGATCCGGTTTCTCCTACGAGGCAAAAAATCTCACCGGCCCTCAAGATAAGATTCGTCGGTCCGAGGGCTTTGACGGTGCCGTATGACTTCCTGACCCCTTCCAGTTGAAGCTCGGTCGCAATGCCTCCCCGGAGGCATCGGACCTGGTGGCTTCCAACCTCAATCATGGAAACAGCTTTTTCGGTGCAATCCGCTATGGCCTGAGTGCAACGAGGTTGAAAAAGACAGCCCCTGGGCGGCGTGTGTCCGTTCTCATGAGAGGGTGCGGCGCCCACCACATGAGAGTGCGGCCGAATGGCGCCGTTCTTTTCCGGGTGACGGTGCGTGACCCGATAGAACGCATCTCCCCTGATCCCTCCCAGGTCGCGGTGGGTCTCCAGGCTGGGGCAGGAACGCCCCAGGGCCAGAGTGTAGGGGTGCTGGGGGTGAAGGAAAAGGTCTTTTGCCGGAAGGGTTTCCATGACCTGGCCGAGATAAAGCATGACCAGATCGTCCGCCATGTTTCGGGCAAGGTCGAGATCATGGGTAATCAAAAGGATGCCTTTGCCCTGATCCCCGGCATCCAGGATGATCCGGCTTACAAAGGCCTTGGTCATGGCATCGAGGGCGGCCGTGGGTTCGTCCAGGATCAGGACTCCCGGGTCCATGATAAGGGCCATGGCCAGGAGAGCCCGCTGGATCTCGCCGCCGCTGAGTTCGTGGGGGAAACGCCGGCCCAGTGAAGGGTTCAGCCCCATCCTTTCCAGGGCTCTTTCAGCCCGAACCCTTGCTTCCCGGTCTGGTGCTGCACCGTGTTGAATCAAGGGCTCGGCCACCTGGTCGATGATGCGGTGAACAGGATTCAGGTTTGCGACGCCGTTTTGGAAAAGCATCGCAATCCTGGACCAGCGGATTTCATTCAGCTTGGATTCGCTTGCGCCGGGGATTTCCAAGTCGTTCAGGGTAACGCTTCCTTTCACTTCGGCGTACTCGGGAAGAAGTCCCATGAGGGTCTTGCCCAGGGTGGTCTTTCCGGATCCGGATTCGCCCACCAGGGCGGTGATGCGTCCGGGCCGTAAACTCAGGCTGACCTGGTCCAGGGCGAGCAGGGCATGATCAGCCGCCCTGTAGGTTACGGTTAGGTTCTCAATTCTTACGCTCTCCATATTCCCTTTACTCTGCTTCTAAGTCATCTTCAAGCGTGGATCAAAAACCTTTTCCAGGCTCACGGCCAGGAAAGTGACCGTCATAATCAACAGGGTCAGGCACACAATAGGGGGAATGATCCAGTTCCACCACACATCCAGGTAATAGTACTTGAGGGCATAATTGATCATCATCCCCAGGGACTTGCGGGATGGATCAAAAAGGCCCAGGAAACTGAGGGATGCCTCCATGAACATGGCCATCCTGGCTTTTGCGGCAAAGCCGATCAGGTACAGAGGAAAAAGCTCGGGCATCATGTGCCGGCCGATGATGTAAGGGCCGGAGGCCCCCATCTGGCGCGCCGCCTGTATGTGGAGGCTTTGCCTGATCACAAGGGCCTGGGCGCGGATCGCTTTTGCCGTTGTAGGCCAGGCCATGACGGCCAGGAGCAGCGCCAGGGTGAAAGGAGCAGGCCGGAAAAAGGCGGCGGTGAGAATCAGAACCATGACGGAGGGAACAGCCAGCAGCACGTCGGAAAAGCGCATAAGGACGTTGTCGATCATCCCGCCGAACCAGGCGCAGGCCAACCCGATCGTAACCCCGATCACCAGGGCCGTGATGCCCGTCACCAGGCCGAATGCCACGGTGTTGCGGATTCCGAGAAGGAGTTCAGAGAAAATGTCCATGCCGCCGTCATTGACCCCGAGCCAGTGCTCGGAAGAGGGTGGGCTGAGGGGTTGAAAGCTCATGTCATGGGGACCGTGGGCGGAGAGCCAGGGACCTGAGGTTATCAAAAAGACCATGATCGTTGTGAGCACTGCGCCTGTCACGAACCAGGGGTCGGCTGTGAGTTCTTTTCGCGGGTTACGATGCATGCTTCACCCTTGGGTCAATCAGGCCATAGACAAATTCCAGGCCCAGGTTGACGAAAAGAACGGCCAGGGAGGAGAAGAGCACGATACCCTGGATCAGGGGCAAATCCCGCATGGCAATGGCGTTGAACAGGAGCGTGCCCAGACCCGGGTAGGCATAGATGGTTTCAACCACCAGGGCGCCCGTGACCATAAAGGCGATGCGCAGGCCGAAACGGGTGACCATGGGCAAAAGGGCGTTTCTCGCTCCGTGGGCGTAGCGTATGCGCAAAGGCGGAAGTCCCTTGGCCCTGGCCGTCTCTAAGAACTGCTGTTTAAGCACCATGACCATGCTGCCCCGGGTCAATAGAAAATTGCCGGGGAAGTAGGCAAGGAAAAGGGTGGTCAAAGGCAGGGCGAGGTGGCGTGCCAGGTCCAACAGCCATGGTCCCATAGAGTATGCTGCATAAGCGGTTTGCCCGCCTGCTGCAGGAAGCCAGCCCAGGTGGAGAGCAAAGAGGAGCAGGAGGATCACGCCGGCGCCGATTTCCGGGACCCCCTCCAGCAGAGTCATGGAGCCGACCCCGGCCTTTTCAATCAAGCCTCCCCGGCGCCACGCCGCCTCCACGCCGGCGATAAAACCGAAAACCATGGATAAAAGGTGGGCGCCGCCCATGAGCAGGAGCGTCCAGGGCAAAGCGCCGAGGATCAGCTTCGAGATGGGGGTCAGGAAAGCATAGGAATATCCCCAGTTGAGGGTGAAAAAGCCTGCCAAGTAAGGGCCGAAACCGGTGCGCTCCGTGTAATAGGCCCTCAGATCCCTCTCCTGTTCAGCGTTCAGGGTCACGTGGGAGCTGGCATACATGGCCGTAACAAAATCCCCGGGCAACCACCGGGGCAGGCTGTAACTGGCATACATCATGATCGCAGCCGCCAGAAGGTAGGCCAGGATGTACTGTGTGCGACCTGTGCTTTTCATGTGTCCTTTCATTAACGCCTAAGCCGGAACCTGACCGGTAGTGTTGCAAGAGTGTTGAGCGTTCAGTTTTCAGTGTTCAGAGTTCAGACAAGACTCTTGTTTTTCCTGGATTCCCCGATCAAGTCGGAGAATGACGACGAAATGAGTCTTCCGGATTCCTTCCCAACCTTTGAACACTGAACCTTGAACCTTTGAACCCTTCTTCTCACTTAATGAGAGACATCTTGTTCTGTGGAATAGGAATGCCCTTGCTGATGCCCCCTTTGGTATAGAACCAGACAATGCCTTTATCGGGATTGTAGGCGGCCATGGAAGCCGGATAATACAAGGATATGGCCGGCAAATCCTCGGCATAGACTGCCTGGATTTTGTGAACGAGCTCTTTTCTCCGCTCCTCGTCCATTTCCAGCATCTGTTCTTCCAGGAGCTTGTTCAACTCAGGGTTGACATCGTTCCGGGCGCTGTTGACCGACCCGGCTCCATACTTGGACGAGATCATCTCGTTGAGGATCCTGGCATCTCCGGAAACCCCGCCGTGACCGGATACGGCAAGATCGAATTCCCAGTTTTTCACCCTGCTGTCGGTCGTTGCCTGCTCCAAATTGACCAGGTCCACCCGGATGCCGACCTGTTCGAGCTGCTTCTTGATCACTTCCCCGTCCCGGTCCGCCACGCTCTGGCCTGCCACGGTGATGTTGGAGGAGAGGAGTTCCACTTTCAGCGGCTGACCGTCCTTCTGATAAAAGCCGTCAGCTCCCTTTTGATACCCTATGGCCTCGATAAAGGAGCGGGCTTTATCGGGATTAAAGGGGTAGGTGGGGGTGTCGGAATTGTACATGTCGTGATCCACGGAAAGAAGCCCGTAAGAAGCGGGAGTGCCGAATCCCCTGTGGGACTTGTCGAGAATCTCCTGTTGGTCTATGGCAAAAGCCAGGGCCTGGCGGAACCGTTTGTCACTGAAGGGAGCCTTCCTGTGGTTGATCATGAGTTTCTTGTTCCACCCCCGCTCGTCGTTAATCACCACAAGGCCTTTTTGTTTCATGGGTTCGGCCATGTCGGGCTGGATGTTGGAAAGGTCCACCTGACGGGAAGACAGCGAGACCATGGGCTGCCCCGCTCGGACGTAGATGAGCCGGTCGGCTTTGGGACGGCCTTGGTAATAGCCTTCAAAAGCCTCGTAGAGGTAAGTCCCCTGGGCCTTGTTGAAGTCCATGAACCTGTAAGGCCCGCTTCCGATGAAAGCCTCGGGTTCATTGTACGCCTGGGGATTGTCCACCGATTGCCAGATGTGCTTGGGCATGACCGGCATGGTGCCGCCGATGTCGGATAGGAAAGGGCTGTAAGGTTTTGCCAAATATATGGTGATCCTGTGAGGCCCCTGGACTTCGACCCTGTCCACATCATCCACGGTGATCCACTGGTAAGGATGTTTCTTGAACAGCTCGATGGTGAAGGCCACATCGTCGGCCGTCAGGGGCCGCCCGTCGTGCCATTTGGCCTTGGGGTTCAAGTTGAAAGTGAAAGCCATTCGGTCCGGATCATAGGACCATGACTCGGCCAGGGCGGACACGTAACCTTTTTGGTCTTTCCAGATCAGGGTGTCGAAAACCCAGCTCATCCTCACGTAGCCGGGACCCCGGGGATAATGGCGGAACGCATTGGGATAGCCCCAATCGCCCTTGCTGTCTGCAATGCGGATTTCCGCGACCCCTGCGACCGAAGTGCGGTGTGTGACAAGAGAAAAAAGAAAAGCCAAAAGCAGTAAGGAAAAGCTTATCCATTTTTTTCCCACGGTTCAAACCTCCAAAAAAAGAAAAAGCCACGAAAGTCCGGAATTCTTCCGAGCAAGGACCTTCGTGGCCTGTCTTTCCTGTTTGAGTCTGGTGTAATGCCGCGGCTCCCCTTCCCCTTGCTCCTCCCGCCGGGGGAGGGGAAACTCCTTAAATATTTCCTCCCTTTTCCTGGAAGGGCCTGTCTTCTCCTATGAAAGAACACAGGCAGGGGTGGCAGAGCGCAATATATAGCACTGATTTACATTTTACCGACGAAACCCTTTCGGTGTCTTTACGGGTGTTCTAAGAACCTTCCTAAAGTTCCAAGGCCCTTCGTGGGCTTAAAATACTTTTTACAGGTCTATCTTCTTCTGTCAAGTGAATTCTGGGTTGACCGGCTTGTGTTGCAATCGGCCTCCACCCCGAAGGGAATGTTCGAATGGGTGGCTGCGATCTACGGTCCAAGGCGGGCGTTGCGCCGTTTGGGAACCGGAATGAGAAGTCCGAAAAGAACCCAAAACCTTAAGGAATGGTTTTCCCCCTGCACCGTGTGCCCTGCGCCGTACACCGTTCATTACCAGCCTTTATGGGTCAGGATGTCGCGCAGCTTTTCTTCCACTTTGCGTTCCACCAGAATCATTTTGCGGGCTTGGGCTTTCTTGATCTTTTCGGTCAATGCGTCCAAGTCCGCCGGCTTTTCCACAAAATCCATGGCGCCCAAACGCATAGCCTCCACCCCTTTTTCAATGGTCCCGTGACCTGTCAGGAGGATGACCTGCAGTTCGGGTCTCTTGGCTTTGAGGTTTTTCAGGACCTCCAG
>JAWOJI010000119.1:0-13449 GCA_046481735.1 Desulfatiglandales bacterium
GCCGCAGGTTCCTACAGGGAAAAGGCAAGAGAACTTGGCCTGGTTTTTCACGCCAAGAACGGCGTGGAGGACCATTTTATCCTTGATGGAGCAAGAGAAGAATCCGGGAAGGAGAGAGGCGAGGAAAAGAGGCGCCCTCCCGGCTTTGTCGGCGGGCAGTGATCCCCTGCCTCCGAGTGATGACTTCATAAGGGGCCGACAGGCAGAAGGGCAGGGCCCCCGACGACCCTGCCCGACAGAGAATCAATCATCTCCTGCGTGATACTTGAAAGAAACATTGACCCTGGCCCGGTAATACTTCACTTTACCGTCTTCAATGGTAACGTCGAGTTTCGTGATCTCGGCAACCCTCAAGTCCTTGAGGCTTCCCCCCGCCGTTTCTACGGCGACCTTGGCTGCTTCTTCCCAGGATTTGGTGCTTGTGCCAACGAGTTCAATGATTTTGTACGTGCTTCCGGACATTGCACACCTCCTTTGAAAAATGTTAATGTCGCGGCCGAAGAGGCCATTGGGTATGGTAAGAATATAGAAAGGATTGTTGCGGGTCAAGCGCAAAGGTGGCTGTGGCAGGCGGGGGCGGTGAATCGCTTCCGGCCAAGCCGGAAGGGAATCCCAAGGTTGAACCCGGCTGTTGACACCTGACTTGTGCCGGCCCTAAACCTCCTGGAGCAGACTTTGAGAGGAGGCATGCCCCGTGTGAGGAAAAAGCGTGAAGTAAGTGAAGAGTTGAAATGTTAGAAAGTCTCTTGACAAGAAACAAAAGGTGCTTACAATTAGCAAGATACTGAATTTAGGCAAGTGAATTCAGTAAGTTAATTGTTGGCGCGTTCCTCCCTCCGACGATGTTCTGAGGGAGGAGCATTTGTTTTATGTGTTTAATCCATATGAAGAGGAGGTTTACAGAATGAAGGTGAAACCGTTGAACGACAGGGTGCTGGTTTTGAGAACAGGCGAAGAAGAGAAGACCGTGGGGGGCATCATCATCCCGGATACGGCCAAAGAAAAGCCTCAAGAAGGGAAAGTTATCGCGGTCGGTCCCGGAAAGATCAGTGATAAGGGCGAAAGGATCAATCTGGATGTAAAGGCAGGGGACAAGGTGTTGTTCGGAAAATATGCAGGCAATGAGATCCGCATTGATGGGGTCGAGCACCTGATCATGCGGGAAGACGATATCCTTGCAATCATTGAATAAGGAGGAGGTGTTTAGAAATGGCGGGAAAAGAAATCAAGTATGGGATGAACGCCCGAGAGAAGATGATGCAGGGCGTGGATACCCTTGCGGATGCGGTGAAGGTGACACTGGGTCCCAAAGGGCGGAACGTTCTTATCGAAAAAAGCTGGGGTGCGCCGAAGTCGACAAAAGACGGCGTTACGGTGGCGAAGGAGATCGAAATCGAGGATAAATTCGAGAACATGGGCGCCAAGATGGTGAAGGAGGTGGCCTCCAAGACATCCGATGTCGCCGGAGATGGAACCACCACGGCGACGATCCTTGCTCAAAGCATTTACCGTGAGGGAAGCAAACTTGTAGCGGCCGGCGCCAATCCCATGGCTTTAAAGCGAGGGTTGGAGAAGGGCGTTGATGCGGTGACCGCGGAGTTGCGGAAGATCTCGAAACCCACCAAGGAAAAGAAAGAAATCTCCCAGGTCGGCACCGTGTCTGCCAACAACGACCGTGCCATCGGCGACATTATTGCCGAAGCCATGGAGAAGGTCGGCAAAGAGGGCGTGATCACGGTGGAGGAAGCCAAGGGAATGGAGACCACCCTGGAGATCGTCGAAGGCATGCAGTTTGACCGGGGTTATTTGAGCCCTTACTTCGTTACCGATCCTGAAAAGATGGAAGCTCACCTGGATGAACCATATATCCTCTTGTATGAGAAGAAGATCAGCGTCATGAAGGACCTGATTCCGGTGCTGGAACAGATTGCAAAGATGGGGAAACCTCTCATTATTATTGCCGAGGATCTGGAAGGCGAGGCTTTGGCAACCCTCGTGGTTAACAAGCTGCGTGGGACTCTCAAGTGTGCTGCCGCGAAAGCTCCGGGATTTGGGGACCGCCGGAAGGCGATGCTGGAAGACATCGCGATCCTGACCGGTGGTCAGTTGATCAGCGAGGACCTCGGCTTGAAGCTCGAGAACGTGACGTTGAATGACCTCGGGACTGCCAAGCGTGTTTCCATGGACAAGGACAACACCACCATCGTGGACGGCGGAGGGAGTCGCAAGGCTCTCGAGGGCCGTGTGAAGCAGATCCGGGCTCAAATCGATGAAACAACGAGCGATTATGACCGTGAGAAGCTGCAAGAGCGGCTGGCGAAACTTATCGGCGGCGTGGCAGTGATCAATGTGGGCGCTGCCACGGAAATGGAGATGAAGGAAAAAAAGGACAGGGTAGAGGATGCGTTGAATGCAACCAGAGCCGCGGTGGAAGAAGGCATTGTGCCGGGCGGCGGCGTGGCTCTGGTTCGTACGCTGAAGGCCCTGGAAAAGTTGGAGACCTCCGGTGACGAGAAGATGGGCGTGAACATCATCAAGAGGGCGATGGAAGAGCCTTTGCGACAGATTGCGAACAACGCGGGCTTTGAAGGATCGGTGGTAGTCCAAAAAGTGATGGACGGGAAAGGCGCCTTTGGATTCAATGCCGAGACAGGGGTCTATGAAGACCTGATTGAGGCAGGAATCATCGATCCGACCAAGGTGACCCGGTACGCTTTGCAGAATGCCGCTTCAGTTGCCGGGCTGTTGCTCACCACGGAAGCGATGGTTGCAGAAAAACCGGAAAAGAAGAAGGCAGGGGCCGGCATGCCCCAGATGCCGCCTGATGACATGTACTAAGAGGACCTTTGATCACAAGAAACCCGGGCCGGGCATCCCTGCCCGGGTTTTCAAACGTGAGCACAAGGATGTTGATCCTTTCAGGATATGCCAAGTTTAAAAAGGCGCTGAGAGGAAGAAAAATTTTTGTTTTGGGAATCTATCCCATGATCGAGGAGGTTTGTAATGCCTACCTATGAGTTTGTCTGCGGGAAGTGCAAAAAGAAGTTTTCCCTGATCATGTCAATTTCAGAATACGAGAAGAAGAAGGCACAGTGCCCCAAGTGCAAAAGCGCTGATGTGAAGCAGAGGATTACATCATTTCAAACGGTTACTTCCAAGAAAAGCTAGGACCATTCGCATGATCAACACTCTTGGGAAGGGGTAGGGTCTCACCGAGAGGAAGGAATCAGCTGTAGAAGGACGACTTTCGCGTTTTTTGCTGGCGGCCGACCATGACGCCCAAGAGCAACCCGCACAAAAGCACGAGAGCTCCGGTGGCGAACCACCGATTCATCTGAGAAGATTGCAGTTGCTCGTGTTCCTTGCGCAGGTTCTCAAGGTCCGCTCTTGCGGCTGCAAGGGCGGCTTTGTCCATCTCATGAATTCTTTGAAGATTGAGAAAGCCTTCTGATCCTTTTCTGAGGGTTTCATAGCTGCTTTTGGTTTCCTCCAGCAGTTTGGAGGTCTTCTGAAGCTCCGCCGCAATTTCACCTCTCTGGCGTTGAGCTTCATTGAAAGCGCTTTCGGTCTGATCTAATTTCGCTTTGAGGGCGGCGTTTTCATCCCGAAGCGAGCTTGCCTGCAAAGACCAAGGCAAGCGGTTTATGAGATATCTGGTCACGACCCAGCCTTCCCTGTCCCCCCCCGGCATTCTGACCCTGCTCCAATCGTTTTGTGACTCGATTACATCCACGGCCTGACCCGATGAAATCAATGAAATGATGCGGTACTCGTTGCCCGGCCCCGCTCGAAGGGTAAACTCCTCGAAGGTGTCTGTTATATAGGCTCTGGCAGCCCAGCAGTTTTGCTGAAAAAAGAGAATGGACAAACCAAGAAAGCAAAAAATCAAAATTAATTTCTTCATCTTCAATCCCCACACCGTGGCAAATGCAATTTCTTAAATTGTGAAAAAGCTTCGGCGCCGAAATCCCATCAAGTCCCAAGGGTTGACTTCATTTGCATAATGCAAAATCCATCGAAGGTCAATGGATTAAAACATGGAATCTTTGAAGTGGCCCGTCACGCAACCCTTGCGTAAATCATGTTGCCGTGCACTGCGGAACTTCGTATAATGCCTTTGACAGTCTCAATCCCGTGCGAAAGCAGAAGGGATTCCTGAGATCAGGGGTACAGATGGACTACATTGTTTGCCGACAAAAGAAATCAAGACCCAAGACCAGTGTGAATGTCTGCGAAAGATGCACCCGAAAGGGTGCCTGTCTTGACTATCATGCGTATACGCAACCCACCCTCTTTCCCGAGTTGAGCCACCAAGCGCAGGACAGAAGACTGAGGCGAAGGTCGGCAAAACCCGCAAAAGAAGAACCTCTCCAAAAGCAGGAACAGATGCCCTTCAGCCTCAGCCATCCGGAGTGAGCGCTGCATCCGGGCCCGGAAGTGAACCGGAGCGTTTCGTTCAAGAAACCTGCATCAATAAACCTTGCCCTTCAAATCGCAGGAGACGGAGCTCCAGGAGCTGATGACGCTGTCCATGATGCTGAGGCCTCGCTCCATGTTGACTTGCTCCCAAAGGATGGATCGCCGGATGCTGACGCCTTCCCCGATGCGGCATCCGTCGCCGATTACCACCCACTCCTCCAGTTTGACCGAGGGATGAATCCGGCAATCCGAGCCGATGAGGAAGGGCCGGGCCGCAAAATCCCGGTTCGCTTCCAGGTACTCGGCAATGCTGCCGATGTCGCGCCAGTAGTGGTTCCTGGATACATAGGCTTTGACCGGCTCGCCGGCCCGGATCAGCGTGCGATAACAATCGATGATATCCGAAAACACGCCGGCGGAGATCATGGCGAGCACCCGGGGGTCGATGATGTGGATGCCGGTAAAAGCCAGCCTTCCGGGCTGCGCCGCCTTCCCAATGTCTATGATGTTGCGGTTCCTGTCAACTTGGATCTGATTGTACAAAGGGCAATCGTGGAGCACGAGGGTGACCAAGGCTCCGGAGGTCCGATGATCATGAAGGGCCGCTTCAAGATCAATGTCGGTGAGGATATCCACGTTTATGACCACGAAGGGTTCAGGGCCGAAGAAATCCTCCACATTCTTGATTCCTCCCCCGGTGCCCAGGATTTGAGTCTCTACTCTTGTCTCGGCTCTTACCCCATTGGGAGGGTGCCGGCGAACATAGTTCACTACCTGCTCATGGTGATGATGGGCATTGACGATGATGTCGGTGGCGCCGTAGTTCCGGAGGAAATCCATGCTCCACGCAAGGATCGGCCTGTTCGCTACAGGCATGAGCGCCTTTGGCTTCCTGTCCGTGAGAGGGCGAAGCCTGGTTCCAAAGCCGGCTGCCAATACCATGGATTTCATGCTTTGTAGTACATGAGTTTTCTGCCGTAGGGATAGACCTCGTCGATCAGGTCCTGGATTTCATCTTCTCCCATGGGGTTGAAGGTACTCGCAAATCTTACATTCTCCTCCAGTTGCAGGACGTCGTCACAACCGATCACCGCGAGTGTTACCGGATGGGACAGGGCAAAACGAAAGAAAGGCTCCATGCTTGTGTACGAGGGGAGTTTCGAAGCAAAGCCCCTGAAGTACACTTTCATGGCGATGACGCCCATGCCCTTTTTTACGGCTGCGGGCATGACATGCTGCAGATAGCTTTTGTAGACCGGCTCAGCGGGGTTGACCGGCATCAAGACCGTGTCAAAATCAAACATCTCCATGCAGCGTTTGGTGACAAAAGGATCGTGGTGGCCGGTGACGCCCACAAACCTTGTCATCCCTTGTTCCTTCGCCTCTGAAAAGGCATGAATCGCACCTTCCGGGCCGAAGATTTGTTCGATCTCTTCGTCCGTTCTCACGTCATGAACCTGCCACAGATCAAGATGATCGGTTTTCATGTTGGCCAGGGTCTGCCGGAGATGCTCCATGGCGCCCTGCTTATCCCTTGCATGGGACTTGCTTGTGAGGAAAATCTCCTTCCGCCTTTCCTTGAGAGCCAGCCCGTAGTAAGCTTCACTGCCGGAATAGGCTCTGGCCGACTCCAAGTAATTAATGCCGAGATCGATGGCCCGGTTAATCAGGTCATAGGCTTGGGGCTCATAGCCGTTGGTCCTAAGGATGCCTTCACCTCCGAGGCCCATGATGGTGGCTGCATACCCTGTGCGGCCCAGGGTTCTTTTCGGAATGGTCATGGCTTCTCCATCGCGCTTCTCTTTTTCTCAGATATGCTCTCCTGGAGCTTCATGCCACAAGTCGTTTTCTCCTTGTTCCTCCCTGCCCAAGGGAAGGGATTTATCCATGAACAGGTCTCTGGAGATGAAAATGGGAGTCTTGAATTTGAGGGCCATAACCAGGGCATCGCTGGGTCTGGAGTCGACTTCCATGGTCGAATCGCCGCTTTCAATCCAAATGGACGCGTAATACACATTTCCGTCCAGGCGGGTGATCACGATTCGCTGGACCTTCAGCATCGCTTTCTGCATGATGGCTTCCAAGAGATCATGGGTTTGGGGACGAATGTTCGAGGCGCCCTCCATTTCCGAATTGAGAGCGTTCGCCTCGAATGGGCCGATCCAGATAGGCATGACCCGCGCTTCAGGGGGGTCTGAAAGCAATACCACGGGCTGATTGCTTCTGGGATCCACTGCAAGCCTGTAAATCTTGACCTCGAGCCAGTCTTTTGCTTCTGATTGGCTTGAAAGGCTTGCCGCCGCACGGCCTTGCAGCAAAAAACCGGCGGCCAGTCCGAACAGCGCCACTGAAACAAAGAGATTTTTTCGCAGATACATAGTGTTGACCTCTCTATTCAGGGAGGGCTTCACAAAGCGCCGGCCTTCCTTTTCAAGAGGGATTTCAAAACGCTCTTTTTCCCCCAGCGCCCTGCGCCTTGTGCCCTGTAGCTTTCAGTATAGCCCTGGTTCCTTCATGTTGCAAGGTGATTGGCAGGATCACGAAAGTCTTCGCCTCCTTGACATCTCTTGCTCTTGATGCCATTCTACCGTTATCATCCGATTGCAGAAAGGAGAAACAGCCATGGCTGATCGCGGGAGCAAGGACAAAGGCAAGAGGGAGCAACTGAAAAAGGCCCAACTGACTGCAAAGGAAAAGCGGAAACTCAAAAAGGAGAAAAAGAGTAAATCCACCGCGAGTTGACGCTCCTCCATCCATCGGCCAATGTTCACGGGACAGGGGGGGCCTTTAGAATCGAGCTGGACGCGACAGATTGAGCATGCTAAGACCGCATCTTCCATCCATCGATGACAAGGAAGGAGACCATGTTCCGGAAGGGCTGCCTTCAGTCGTTGACGCCCATGTCCACATTTTCCCTGAATCCCTGTTTTCCGCAATCTGGACCTGGTTTGACGAAAACGCCTGGCCGATTCGGTATCGGCTCACGAGTTCTCAGGCCATTGAAAGCCTTTTGCTTCGTGGTGTCGCTCATGTCGTCGCCCTCCAATACGCCCACAAGCCAGGCATTTCTAAGAACCTGAATCAATACATGGTCAAGACATGCGGTGAGTTTCCAGGCCTTGTGACGGGCCTGGCTGCGGTCTTCCCAGGAGAAGCCGATGCCGGGGAAATACTCAAGGAAGCCTTTGATGCGGGATTGAAGGGAGTGAAATTACACGCCCATGTCCAGTGCTTTGAAATGAACGGCGAGCCCATGGACGTGATTTATGATGCCTGCCAGTCGGCGCAAAAAGCCTTGGTGATGCATGCGGGAAGAGAGCCGAAAAGCACGGCCTATGCCTGCGATCCCCACCTTATCTGCAATGCGGAGAAGCTTGAGAGGGTTTTGAAGACCTATCCGAAGTTACGACTCTGTGTGCCTCACCTTGGATTTGATGAGATATCGGCCTACAGGAAGCTGATCGAAAAGTATGACACCCTCTGGCTGGACACGACCATGATGCTCGCAGAGTACTTTCCTCTGAAAAACCCGATAAGGCTCGATGAGTTCAGATTGGACAGGGTGATGTACGGTTCCGATTTTCCCAACATCCCCTATTCATGGGACCGGGAGCTCAGATGGCTGAAGTCGTCGGGGCTGCCCCTGGAATCCCTGGAATGGATTCTGAAAAAGAGCGCCGCCGCTTTTTTCAGCCTGGATGAAACCGAATGAGAAGCTCAACAAGCAGGGGATAGGATGTTCATGGACCTGATCGATTATCGCGGCGATTGCTGAAAAGCTTACCTGGACATAGGGCTATGTCTTAGAATGCTCCCTCCAGGCAAGGAGTTCGAATTCATTGTTGAAAAAGACAAGGTGGAGAAGATCAAGCGCGTGATCGCCCACAATGACGGTAAAGTGGTTCATGAGGCGACCGTTGAGGGAGATGTGCGGTTCAAGATCAGAAAGCTCCAACCTGCCGAGGAAGCCTGAGCTGAAAATAGTCAAAAGGATCTTTTACATGCCTCTTCAATGGGTTCACTGGGTGATCCTGGTGCCGGCGGCCGTTGTGCTGCTTTACCTCGCCTATCCCAGGATCGAGAACTTCCTTGTGTTTTTCCCTGAGAGACGGTTTGATTTTGCGCCCGAGACTTTCGGGCTCACTTGCAGGGACGTTTATTTTAGAACCGAAGACGGGAAAACGCTCCATGGATGGTTCTTTGCCGGAGAGGATGACCACCCTGTTCTGCTCCACTTACACGGAAACGCAGGCAACATCTCCCATCGCCTTGACCTCATCAAGCGACTTGCCCGTAGAAAGCTGCAGGTTTTCATTGTCGACTACCGTGGATTCGGAAAGAGTGAAGGCCGACCCTCAGAGAAGGGAGTGTACCTGGACGGTCTGGCCGCCTATGACCACCTGGTGAAAGAAGAAGGCATTGCGCCCGAAAACATCGTGCTCCACGGCCATTCCCTCGGCGCCGCGGTGGCTGTGGAAGTGGCTCTGAGAAGAAGCGTCAAGTCCGTGATTCTGGAAAGCGCGTTCACATCTACCAGGGACATGGCAAAGAGGATGCCCCTCTTCTTTTTCATCTCCCCTTTGCTGCCCGCCAACTACAACAACCTGGAAAAATTGTCCCGCCTCAATGTACCGGTCCTTGTTGTTCACGGAGATCAAGATGAGATCGTGCCTTTTTCCATGGGAGAGAGGCTTTTTGCCGCGGCTGCTCAACCCAAATATTTCTTACCTCTTACAGGGGCAGGACACAACGACACCTATGTAACGGGCGGGAAGCAGTACATGGATGCGCTGGAGCGATTTGCTTCGCTTTCTGAGATTTAGGGTTCCCCGCCTGTGAAAAAAACTTGACAGGGATGGCTTAAAATTATAATGGTTAAACCATTATAAGAGGTAGCCATCATGTTCCAGCAGGTCAAACAAAGCAGAGTCTTCCAGGACGTGGTCGACCAGATCCAGGAGGCGATTCTCCAGGGGAAGATCATGCCTGGGAGCCGGCTCCCGGCGGAACGAGAGTTGACGGACATTTTCAAGGCAAGCCGGGGGACCCTTCGCGAGGCCTTGAGGGTCCTCGAGCAAAAGGGCCTCATCAGCATCAAGACCGGTGTCAAGGGGGGTGCGGTCGTGAACCAGCCGACCACTCATCCGGTGAGTGAGAGCCTGGATCTGCTCATCCGCTACCAGAGAGTCTCCCTGAGGGATCTGGCTGAATTCAGGGAAGGCGTGGAAGGCATGGTGGCGGCCATGGCTGCAAAGAGAGGGACCCAGGAAGACCTGCGCAAGCTCAAGGGGCTTCTCAAGGAGGCCGGCATCTGCCTGAAGCAAGGGACTGCCGGCTGGGAGGCCTTCATTCGCATTGACAACCAGATCCACATGTCCCTGGCAAAAATGGCCGGGAATCCTGTGTACGAGTCCGTGCTTAGGACGGTCTATGACAACATCCATCGGTACTTCGACCGATTCCTTCCAAGAGAAGAAGGCGTCATCCTGGAGAATTACAAAGACCTCAGAGAGATTGTCAAAGCCGTGGAGGAAGGGCGGGCCGAAAAGGCATCTCTTCTTGTCCAGGACCACGTGTCCCGGTTCAACCGGCGCATGGAGGAGAACGAGAAAGGCGCAGGAAAAATCCAAAAATACTGAAATCGGCTGAAGGATTGAAAAATCATGAACCTGAGACGAATTGAGAAACATCCCATTCTCGACATTCCCAAAAGAAAGTTTGTGGCGTTCATATGGAACGGCCGACTCCTCGAAGGCTGTGAGGGGGAGATGATTGCCTCGGCCCTTGTGGCCAACGACATTCACATTTTCGGTCACCATCCCAAGGACGACAGTCCGCAGGGCATGTTTTGCGCCAACGGCCAGTGCTCCCAGTGCATGGTCATAGCGGACGGGGTGCCTGTCAAAGCATGCATGACGCCGCTGCGACCGGAAATGGAGGTGAAGAGCCTGGAAGGCCTACCCGAACTCCCGCGGGACGACAGGGTTCCGACTCTCAAGGAGCCCCCATTGCGGGAGGTGGAGGTCCTGATCCTCGGAGGAGGTCCTGCGGGCCTCTCGGCGGCCATTGAACTGGGCAAGCTGGGAGTGGACAGCTTGATCGTGGACGACAAGAACCGGCTTGGAGGAAAACTGCTTCTCCAGACCCACAAGTTTTTCGGTTCCGTGGAGGACTCCCACGCGGGGACGCGGGGGTTTGAGATCGCCCGGATCCTCGAAGAAGAAGTGGGGCGGCTGGATTCCGTGGAAGTCTGGCTGAACGCGACGGCTGTGGGGGTTTTTTCGGATCGCATTGTCGGGGTGGTCAAAGGGAATCTTTACAGGAAGATCAGACCCCAGAGGCTTCTGGTGGCCACAGGTGCAAGAGAGAAAATGCTTTCGTTTCCCGGAAATACCCTTCCGGGCGTCTACGGGGCCGGAGCCTTTCAGACACTTGTCAACCGCGATCTGGTCCGGTCTTCGGACAGGATTCTCATCGTGGGGGGCGGAAATGTAGGGCTCATCGCAGGGTATCATGCGATCCAGGCAGGAATTCACGTGGTCGCCCTGGTTGAAGCCTTGCCTCAGGTGGGAGGATACAAAGTCCATGCGGACAAACTCAAAAGGCTGGGTGTACCCATTTATACGAGCCATACGGTGGTGTCGGCCCACGGCGATGAGAGAGTTGAAGAAGTTACGATAGCCGCCCTGGGCCCACAGTGGAAGATCATGCCGGGAACGCACAGGACTTTTCCTGTGGACACGGTCCTCATTGCAGTGGGCCTGGCGGAGGTAAACGAATTTTATACCAAGGCTGCGGATTGGGGGATGGAGGTGTATTCCGCAGGGGATGCCGGTGAAATAGCAGAAGCTTCAGCAGCCATGTTCACGGGAAAAATCCAGGGGCTCAAGATCGCCGCATCCTTGGGGCTTTACCGAGGAGATATTCCAAAAGCCTGGGAGGAGAAGGAAAGGGTGCTCAAATCAAAGCCCGGTCCCATCCTGAAACGAGAGAAACCGGCAAAAGAAAAAGGCGTGATGCCCATTTTTCATTGCGTGCAGGAGGTCCCCTGCAACCCCTGCACATCGGTCTGCCCAGAGGGTGCGATCAGGACGGAGCGGGATGAGATTACCGGCCTGCCCTACATCGTGGATGAGGAACAGTGCAAAGGGTGCATGAGCTGTGTATATGTATGTCCCGGCCTGGCTGCGACCCTCGTGGATTACAGAAAGGACCAGGATAGGCCAACCGTAAGCTTGCCTTACGAGGTCTGGAGGGAGAAGGTGGAGGTAGGTCAAAAGGTGCCGGTCACGGATGTGGAGGGCGCCATCCTGGGATACTACCCGGTGGAGAAGGTGCTCGCCAGCCCGAAGAAGTATCCGGGCACGCTCCTTGTTCAGGTGAAGATCGAAAGGGATGCGGCCAAGAGGGCGGTCGGCATCTGGGTCCAGGACAAACAGGTCGAGCCTTCGCTGATCTACGAACGGGATCTTCCTCCGGATGAAGCCGTGGTGTGCCGGTGCGAGAGGGTAACGGCAGGCGAAATAAGAGACGCCGTGCGAGCAGGTGTCAGGGACATCAATCAGCTCAAGGCCCTCACAAGGGCCGGCATGGGGGCCTGCGGGGCCAAAACGTGCAGGCCCATGATATGGCGCCTTTTCCAGGAAGAGGGCGTGGACTTGGAGCAGGTTACGGACAGGATCGATCGACCTCTTTTCGTAGAGGTGCCGCTGGGGATCCTTGCAGGAATGAGATCCGGCAAGTAGGCAGCAGGAAGTGGGAAGTTTGCAGCAAGGAGTATGGAGCAAGAAATTGTCGTCTGCTGCTTGCAGCTTACTGCGTGGCGCTCATTGAATGGGGAGTCACATACAACCTTTGGGAAATTGGGGAAACGGATATGGGGGAAAAGAATTTCGATGTGATTGTCGTGGGCGCCGGCTCTGTGGGTGTTCCGGTTGCACTGGCTCTGGGGGAGATGGGAATCAAACCCCTTGTCCTGGACGCCAACGCTTCGCCGGGGCAGGGGGAGAACAAAAAGGCCATCGGCGGCATCCGGGCCACTCACTCGGAACCTGCCAAAATTCTCGCGTGCCTCAGGTCGCTGGAGATATTTTGCACCTGGGAGGACACGTACGGGGACAACATCGAATGGCTGAAGGGCGGCTACACCTTCCCCGTCTACAGGGAAACGGAGGAAAAGGCGCTCAAGAAGATCCTTCCCATTCAGAAGAAATACGGAATGAACATCGATTTCTTCGGGCCGAAGAAGATTCAGGAAATGGTTCCGGGGATCAATGCGGAAGGCTTGCTGGGCGGAACCTTGTCACCGGATGACGGCTCAGCGTCCCCCCTTCGAGCCGTGAACGCTTTTTACCGAAGAGCAAAGGAATTGGGAGCGACCTTTCTGTTTAAAGAGCCTGTCGAGACCATCGTCCTGGAAAATGGCAAGATAGCAGGCGTGAGGACAAAGAACGAGACTTACAAAGCTCCCGTTGTGGTGGATGCAGCGGGGCCCCGCTCGAGGGCGTTTTGCAGTACTGCAGGAGTGGACGTGCCCGTGACCCCGGACTCCCACGAGGCGGCCATCACGGAACCGGTGAAACCCTTCTTCACCTGCATGGTTGTGGACCTCAGGCCGGGCCCAGACTCCAAGAACTACTACTTTTACCAGAACAGGCTGGGCCAGGTGGTCTTTTGCATCACCCCGGAACCGCTGATCGTAGGAGATGACAAGCGGGAAACGTCGATATTCCTGCCCCAGGTGGGGTCCAGGATGGTGAATCTCCTCCCTAGGCTCAAGAACCTCAGGGTGAGACGCGTGTGGCGCGGCCTCTATCCCATGACCCCTGACGGTTCGCCCCTGGTCGGGTGGAACCGGGAGGTGGGGGGCCTGCTTCATGCGACGGGCATGTGCGGGCAGGGCTTCATGCTAGGCCCCGGCGTGGGTGAGGTTGTTGCACGTCTGATCGCAGGTAAAAACACAGACGCGGACAAGATCATCCTCGAAGGCTTCTCGCCTTACCGGAAATTCGGAGGGGAGGAGACGCTGAA
>JAWOJI010000443.1:0-3342 GCA_046481735.1 Desulfatiglandales bacterium
AGTTCATCGATGCGGACAAGTCGGTGTACGACGCGGTGGAGCAGATGGTGGATCGGCGGATCCGCTCCGTGGTGGTCCGTTTTCCAGGCAAAGCCCCGGACTATGGGGTCCTCACTTCAAGAGACATTGTTTTCAGGGTGTTTGCAAAAGGAATCGACCCCAAGAAAATCAAGGTCTCGGAGATCGCATCCAAGCCCATGGAGTGTGTCGACAAGGACCTGGATTTCGAAGATGCGGCGACCATCATGGAAAGATCCAACATTGCGAGGCTCTTTATTTGTGAGCAGGGAAAAGTCATTGGTCTCATTTCCTTACTGGATGTCATGGCCGCCGAATTGGTCATGAGAGCAAGGGGAAACCATGTTTCTTGAAAAGATCCTGTCCCATGGCAAGAAGGAACGCTATGTCATAGAGGATATCAGACGACATATCGAACTGCTCTGCACGGCGTGCGATGTCTTTAGGATGTCGCTCGAAAAGCAAAACCGCGATCTCATGTGGGAAGTGATTGATCTGGAGCGTGAGGCGGACTCGGTTCGGCGACAGGTGATTTCCCACATCTATGAAGGGGCCTTTCTGCCCTACCTGCGGCCCGATCTGTGCAAATTTGTGGAGATCGTGGACGAAGTTTTTGATCTTCTCAAGGAAACAGCCTTCTACGGCGTGGACAACGAGGTTCCGGAGCTTTTGAGGGATGAGAGCATCCGGGTGGCCCTGCTGAACTTCAGGATGTGCGATATGCTCCTAAGTTCTTTTGGGGCCATGTTGCGGGGAGAAGATCTGCGCGAGAAGACCCTTGCCGTGAGAATCTTTGAAAAAAAGATTGACGACATCAAGCACGACCTGACCAAGGAGGCGGAGAAGGTGAGGATCGATAATTTCTGGGCCGGCAAGACGCTTTCCGATTTTATCACCAACCTCACGATGATCAGTGACATCATCGAGGATGCCAGTGATCACCTGCAGATCATCAATGTGAGTACAAGATGAACATGGAGTGACGGAGTGTTGGAGGGATGGGGCGGAGGAGCATGGACTGAGATATGTGGAAGATCCTAAGCGGCTTGTTCCTGGGATGGAGCCTGGGCGCTAATGACTCGGCCAACGTCTTTGGCACCGGGGTCACCACGGGAATCATCCGGTATCGGACCGCTATATGGCTCACCGCCGCCTTTGTCATGCTGGGAGCGCTGCTGGAAGGCGCCAAATGCATGAAGATCGTGGGCGAGCTTTCCCTCCTCCTGCCCATGGATGCTTTTTTCTGCGCCCTGGCCGCCGCCCTCACCATGTCCGTCCTGACCTTTCTTGGAATTCCGGCCTCGACCTCCCAGGCGATCATCGGGGCCGTCATAGGCGCCGGAATCATTTCAGAATCCGCCGATTTCTCAAAGCTTTACAAAGTGGTTTCCTGCTGGGTCTTCACGCCTATTTGCGCGCTGGCAGCCGGGTATGTGCTGCACCGGGTGCTGGGTTATATTCTCGATCGCACGGTTAAGAGCCTGACCCGTCGGAACATCTTTTACTCGGTCGGGATTTTCGGGGCCGGCTGCTACGGCGCCTATACCCTTGGATCGAACAATGTGGCCAACGTGACCGGTGTGTATGTCGGGTCAGGGATGCTGACCCCGGATCAGGCGGCCTTGATCGGGGCCCTCAGCATTGCCGTGGGTGTTCTCACCTACAGCAAAAAGGTGATGATGACGATCGGAAAAGGCATCGTTCCTCTGTATCCCTTCTCCGCCCTCGTCGTGGTGCTGGCCGGAGCGCTTACGCTTCACTTCTTTACCCAGATCGGCGTGCCCGTTTCTTCTTCTCAGGCCGTAGTGGGCGCCGTGGTGGGCGTCGGATTCGTGGGCGGGGTGCAGACGGTCAGCTTCAGGATGCTGAAGAAAATCACTGTGGGATGGATCATGACGCCGGTATCAGGGGGAGTACTGGCCTATGCCTTTATCAAGCTTCTATCATAGGAGGACGTCATGGTAACCATGAGCCGTATTTGGAAGCTCTACCTTGTCTATACCATCGTGCTCGTTGCGGGAATGACGCTCGCAGGTTTTGTGCTGGAGGACCGGCTCAAGAAGAAGCTCTTCGAGCACCTTCAGGAAAACGTCCTGACCCTCGCCCAGGTCCTGGGGAAGGCGATGCCGGATAGGGAAGAAGAGGCCAAGCTGACTGCATTCTGCAAAACCTATCGAACCATAGCCGGTATGCGAATCACGGTGATCGGAGCAGACGGAAGGGTTCTGGCGGATTCGGATGAAGACGGCATTATCGGCGAGAGCCGCCTGGACAGACCGGAAATCCAGGCGGCAATCCAAAAGGGGACAGGATCCGCCGCGCGTTTTAGCGATACCCTTCGGATGGACACGCTCTATGGCGCCCTTTTTCTCGGGGACAAGGGAAGCATCATACGCCTCGCCATGCCCATGAGCCGGGCCAAGGCTTTTCAGAACGAGGTCATGCTGCTTTTTTCGCTCGCATTGTTCCTCGCGCCGGTGATGGCCATGATCGTGTCCTATCTCGTGGCCAGATACAAGATTCGCCAGGGCGACGGGCATGCAACGGGCGCCTGGCCCCGTTATGGTTAGAACACCAGGAGAACAAGAAAACGGTGTACAGCACGAGGCCCCCGGTTCACGGCAAGAAACTGCAAACAGCAATACTCCTCGGGCAGAAGCACCGGGCCGCGCCTAAACAATCACCAATTTTCGATCACTTCCACGTTTTTCCCATAGTGGGGTTTTTTTGTGGGTGTTCCGTGTCCCATGCGCCGTGTGCCTTGCACCGGTTCCTACAACAGCCTGGCACCCATTTCGGCTACTATGGATCGCTCGCCCTTGGTGAGTGTCACGTGACCCGAGATCTCTTCGGCCTTGAGCCGTTCAACCAGGTAGGTTAGTCCGTTGCTGCTCGCATCCAGGTAAGGGTGATCGATCTGCTCAGGATCGCCGGTGAACACGATCTTCGTGCCTTCCCCGACCCTGGTAACCAGGGTTTTGATCATATTGGGCGACAGGTTCTGCGCCTCATCGCAGATAATGAACTGGTTGGGAATGCCGTGCGGAGTTTTTCAGGATGAGGAACTCGTGGGGATCCGGTGAAGGTTCGCGATCCCAGGGGAGGCGTTTTTCTTTGTAGAGCAACTCCATTTCCCTGTCCGTTATATGCACCTCCTCGAAGCCTCTGTAGAGCCCGTCGTAGTCCACCTTGTCATTGTAGAAGTCCTCGGCATGGATGCCCATGACATCCCCCTTGATGCGGAGATTCAGGTCTTTGGTGACCAGGATCACGGGAGACCTTCGTTCCGAATTCATGTTGTGGGCCAGAGCTAGGATGCGGTTG
>JAWOJI010000490.1:0-3390 GCA_046481735.1 Desulfatiglandales bacterium
TTTTGATGTGTGGGTGCCAAAAAGGCACTCCGCGAAGCACTTGCCCGTCATCAGCTTGAAGAAATGGAGCACAAGCATCGCCTGGGGTATGAACAACAAGCGTTTGCTGCCGATGAGTTTTCGGTTTGGGAAGCGGAGCAGGCTTGGGGTGACGAATGAAACACGGTGAAATAGGCTGGCATAAGTTCCCACCGCATGATAAAAAACGGCCCGTACTTATTTTGACACGAGATTCTGTTTGGAATATCTTGGAGAGGTCACTATCGCTCCCATCACAACTACTGTCCGTAACATTCCGTCTGAGGTGCATCTCTCAAAAGCTGACGGCGTTCCTCAGGAATGCGCCGTAAACTGTGATCACTTGCAGACCGTCTCTAAGAAAAAAATCGGGCCGCCGCTGATATTTGCGTTACCCAGCGGGAAAGAGGAGCGGGATTCCTATGACTCAAAAAACCGTGATTAGGGACGACACGGATGCCGATGTCGGGACGATAACCGAAGTGACTATCGCAGCCTTCAAGTCGATGGAGATTAGTGACCACACGGAACAATTCATCATTGAGGCACTACGTGCCGCAAAAGCTCTTACTCTATCTCTGGTCGCAGAAGTTGATGGCCGCGTGGTCGGGCATATTGCATTCTCCCCCGTGACCATCTCGGACGGCACCATGCACTGGTATGGGCTCGGACCGGTTTCAGTGTTACCGGAACACCAGCGAAAAGGTATCGGCAAAGCCCTGATACAGGAAGGACTGTCACGATTGAAAAGCCTAGACGCCAAAGGCTGCTGTCTAGTCGGGCATCCGCAATACTACAGGAAATTTGGATTTGAGAATGTTGCAGGGCTTTTCCACGAGGGCGTTCCACAAGAGGTGTTCTTCGCCCTTTCATTTGATGGGAGATTTCCGCAAGGTAATATCACATTCCATGAAGGATTCAAAGCAAATGGCCAACAAGCGCATGCAGGGGACGCGGGTGCGCCGCGTCCCTGATGCCCGATCTTCGCCATTTCAACTCTCACTGGAGCAACATATGGAAGCCGCATCTATTCCTGATGTGCGCAAGTCGGCGGAGGAATCATTTGCTTCCGGGCTTTTCTGCGCGGAAAGCGTCATCCTCTCCATCGCCAAGGCTCAGGGCATTGAATCGGAGCTGCTCCCAAGAGTAGCCACCGCCTTTTGTAGCGGCATGGCTCGGTCTTGCGGCGCATGTGGCGCCCTAACGGGGGCTATCATGGGCGTGAGTCTCGTTCTGGGGCGTTCCGCTGCAAGTGAGTCTGTCGAACCATCTTACAAAGCGACACGGCGTGTCATCCGAGAGTTCGAAACTGCGTTTGGATCTCGTGATTGTCAAGCCCTGTTGGATGGCTGCGACCTCAACACGCCAGAAGGACAGAGAACGTTCAAAGAAAAGCAACTCGGTGCGCGCTGCCTGCTATTTACCGGCAAAGCTGCTGAAATCGCCGCACGGGCCATTGTAGAGAGAGATCGCTAAACCGTTGGGCAACCGGATCTCTTGCAGGTGGTGAGGTCTGAGCCTAGGTCTGGGGCCTGGGGTCGCCCAAGACCACTTATGAGAAACGGGCGAGATTACTACATCGCTGAGATTCTGGAAAAGAGAAGACGAAAGGAACCATCAGGATGAATGATGTCATAGGAATTGCTTGGTATAAGGACGAGGCTGCTTACCGCAGGGCGCTGGCGATCTTTACCGATTCCGAAAATATGCCCGCCGGTTTTGAAGACTGGAAAGCTCTTGTCGATAGGCAATGCGAATTCATTAAAGGCAGCGGCAATATCGCCATTCGAGCGGATATTGATCCGGAGACCTTTACCTCCTGGTGCGCCTCTCGAGGATATGAAGCCAATTCCCGGGGGAGAACGGCGTTTGTCAAGCACGTCGAACTTGAGTATCAGAAGACCGGCAAAGGAACGCTGCTGGAATAGCTCGGACCTTCCCCATGCCTTCTCATCGTGACACAACCTCTTCAGGCCCTGAAAGCAAACCCAAATTCCTCTCGTCTCAGGCGGCAGGGTACCTTCTCCACAAACCAGGCCTGGCAGCCCTTGGCGCGATACTGGTCTTAGCCGCCTGGAGCAATCAGGCTTCCATCGTGCTCTTAATGGGCCTTTTTCTGTCCGCCGCTTTCTTGGCCAAGGCATGGAGCAGGCTCTCCCTCTTTGGAGTCACCGCTCAACGGTCCTTGAGTGAAACCCGTATTTTTCCTGGGGACAGGGTGAATCTCACGTTTTGTGTTTCCAACCGCAAGCCCTTGCCTCTGCCCTGGATCCAGGTGGATCACCGTCTCCCCGAGGGACTTGCGAATTACCCTTCCGGATCGGAAAAGGAACCCGGGCTCATCCGGCGCAGAACTGCCTTGCTCTGGTATCGATCCGTTCGATGGAGTTCCCAGGTTGCATGCCCCAACCGCGGATTCTACCCATTGGGTCCCCTTCAAGTGACTTCAGGGGACATCTTCGGTCTTTACTCCCGGTCTCTCTCATGGAACACCCGGGATCACATAATTGTGTACCCCAGAGTTTTCCCTGTCCAGGGTGTGCCTATCCCCCCGGTTTGCCCCATGGGGAATTCAAGGACCGAAAAACGTATTTTTCAAGACCCGACCCGGACCATCGGGGTTCGGGAATACCGACCCGGGGACAGCTTGAGGAATATCCACTGGAAGGCCAGCGCCCGGTCCCAGGGTTTGCAGGTCAAGGTTCTTGAACCCACCACCCTTTTCAAAGTGGCTTTCTTTCTTGGGGTGGACACTTTTTATGAGAAAGGCATCCTGAAGGCCGACAGCTTTGAGCTCGGAATAGAAACAGTGGCTTCCATTGCCTGCGACGTCATGAACCACGGAGGGCCTGCCGGGCTGTTTGTGAATACCCGTCTCGCAGACACCGGCCAGGGTGTCAGCATCCCCCCGAGCGGGGATCGCAGGCAACCGGGGAATATCCTCGAAGCCCTGGCAAAAACCACCCCATCTTCCAGTGAAGCCTTCCCGCTCTTTCTTGAAAAAGAGCGCCCTTACTTGCATGCAGGGACGACTGTTGTTTTAGCAATCTCCGCACTCTCCGATGACTTCTGGCAGGCTGTTCTGTCTCTGAGAGAATCCGGTCATCCCCTCCTCGTAATCCTCATCGGAGAACAGGAAAAGGCTCCTCTCACGACCGGAGTTCCATGGATGATCGTGCAAAGCCCCATAGACCTCCTGCGGAAAGGTTAGGAAGAGGCTTATGAACCGAGGGAAACCTTTTGGATCTTTACGCATCGTCACAGCAGGAATGGAAGCCTGCTGGGTGTACACGGCTCTTCTCCTGATCCAGAAAAAAACAGGCATTCATGCCTTCGCACCCGGTTTGGTCCTGCTTTTCCACCCTCTCTCCT
>JAWOJI010000511.1:0-10943 GCA_046481735.1 Desulfatiglandales bacterium
TTGAAAAAATCACGAGGAAGAGGCCTCCAGGTCTCAGAACCCTTCCCGCATCCTTGAATACCTGGACGGGTTTGGTCATGTAGTCCACGGACACCGTGGTGACCACCGCGTCAAAGGTGCTGTCTGGAAAAGGAAGTCGGGGAAGGCTGTTCAGGTCATGAATCACGAACTCTGATAGCGCTCTGTTCCGCTTCAGCTCGTTTTGGTTCAAACCCAGGCCCACGATCCGTGAGGAGCGCAACCGGTCGGGGATATGAGAATCCCAGCTTGCCATGAGATCGAGGATGACGGGATCCTCTTCGATGATCAGGGTGTCGATGATCTTTTCCACGGTACCGAGCGCCACCTCGTCAAGATGGGATACAAAGCGGTCTGTAGCGTAAAATTGCCGATCGTCGGATTCGTCCAATCTTGAAAACGCCCTCTCTCCAAGCTCGGTATTGAGGTATGAATCGGTTGCATGTGCAAAGTTCGTCATGTTCTCTCCCTCCATAAAAAAAGCCGGATTCATCGCTTGATAACCCGGCTCGTCGCCCCATCGAATGGGCGGGTTATTTTTGGAAAGAATCTAAGGCTTACTTCCGTGCTGTCAAGCTGTCGAGATTCTTGATCGGTGGAGAAAAAACTGGACTTTCCGGTGCGCAAGGCCCATTTTGCTCCAAAGGATGGAAGGCCGACTATGGAGAATCGCTTCAGGAAGCAAAACCCTGTTCTTGTCACGGGCGCAACAGGGTATGTCGGGGGCCGGCTGGTTCCTCAGCTGCTGGCATCGGGATACCGGTTGAGGGTTGTGGGCCGATCTCTATCCAAGCTTCGTTGCAGGCCCTGGGGAGGGCATCCCAATGTTGAACTTGCGCAAGGAGATGTTCTGGATGCCCCCTCCCTTGCAAGGGCCTTGGAACAGTGCTGGGCCTCTTTCTACCTGGTCCACTCCATGAATCCTCAAACAAAAGATTTTTCGAAAACGGACCGCGCTGCTGCGCAGAACATGGTCAAGGCAGCGTCTGCTGCCGGCCTTGACAGAATCATATATCTGGGCGGACTGGGGATGGACGACGCCCGGCTGAGCAAACATCTGAGATCAAGGATCGAGGTGGCCAGGATTCTTCAGAGTGGGCCTGTGCCTGCGACCTTTCTCAGGGCTGCAATGATCCTGGGTTCAGGAAGCGCCTCTTTTGAAATCCTTCGCTACCTGGTTGAGAGGCTGCCGGTAATGACGACGCCCAACTGGGTGAGGACGCCTGCTCAGCCCATCGCCATACGCAACGTTCTGCACTACCTGCAAGGATGCCTGGAGCACGATGAGGTTAAAGGCAAGACCCTGGACATCGGCGGGCCTGATGTCGTCACCTACCGGGAACTTATGGAAATCTACGCCGACGAGGCGGGCCTGCCGAAGCGATGGATCATTCCGGTCCCTGTGCTCACCCCGCGACTGAGCGCCTACTGGATTCATCTGGTTACACCGGTTCCCGCAGCCATTGCGAGACCTCTCACCGAAGGCTTGCGCAATCCTGTGGTGTGTCAGGAAAACGCCATTCGATCCATCATTCCCCAGCAGCTGTTGAGCTGTCGTGAGGCGATCCGCTTGGCGCTCGAAAGGGTCAAGCAAGAGCGAATCGACACGTGCTGGTCGGATGCCGGCGCCCCGCCGGCGCCTGAATGGACCTACTGCGGCGATGCTTCCTACGCAGGGGGAACCATTCTGGAGTCAGGGTACCGAGCCCTGGTAAAGGGGACCCCCGAGGGTCTGTGGAAGAACGTCAAGGGCATCGGGGGTTCCAGGGGATGGTATTTTGCCGACGCGCTGTGGCGTTTGAGAGGAATGGCGGATCGAATGATCGGCGGGGTCGGTTCGAGAAGGGGCCGTCGCCATCCGGACGAATTGTTTCCGGGCGATGCCCTCGATTCCTGGCGCGTCCTTGAAGTGGAAGATCAGAGACGGTTGCTGTTGCTTTCGGAGATGAAGCTGCCCGGGGAAGCCCTCCTGGAATTCCAAATTCATCTTGCGGGAGAAGACCACACCGAAATTCTGCAGCGTTCCAGGTTTCTGCCTCGAGGCATTTTCGGGCTCGTCTACTGGTACTCCCTCCTCCCCTTCCATGATTGGATATTCAAAGGCATGGCGAGAAAAATCGCTCAGGCATCGGGAAAGGTTCTCCTTGAGAAATCGGGGAGGTTCGCTCCCGGCAGTCGCCGCGCCTGCACCTTTGATCCGCGGCAGAGCCAAGGGAAAAATCTGCCCTGAAGGATTCAGCGAACCGAGAATCCGGGGTCTTTCATCCGTCAGGTGTTGATGGTTTTGAAAAAAAGCCCCATTTTCTTATCATTTCGAGCGAAGCGAGAAATCTTGCGGGAGCGAGCGATTGGAAAGACGGGATTTCTCCCTTCGGTCGAAAAGACAAATAAGAACTTTCCGACTTTTTACGAAGCCCCGTTATCGTCGGCCCTTGAAAAAGTTCGATGTGTTCCTATTTTCTGCCGGTAAACAAAGAAGAGAAAGGGAGGGTGGACCATGGATCTTCAGGAATATTTCGACAAAGCAAAAGGGACGGGCGTGCTGGCAACCTCCGACAGAGACGGCAAAGTGGATTTGGCCGTCTATGCGAAGCCTCACGTGATGGACAGCGAAACCGTCGCCTTTATCATGGCGGACCGGCTGACCCACCGCAACCTTCAGTCAAACAACTATGCCGCATATCTTTTCAAAGAGGAGGGTCCGGGCTACAAGGGGACCCGCCTTTTTCTGACCAAGCTCAGGGAAGAGCAGGACAGCGATCTCCTCTACAGCATTCGGAGCAAACGGTACTCGTCCGAAAAAGAGGAGGGCAAGCCCCGTTTCCTCGTGTTTTTCAAGGTGGAAAAGGTCCTGCCGCTGGTTGGAGCAGGGAGGGATCCTGAAAAGGATTAGGCGCCCGGCGTCTCGGCCTTTCGGAGTCGGCCGGGGATGTCCCAGGTTTTCATGAGACGGGCTGCGCTTTGGGGGACAAGATGCTCCCAAGGCTCGCCTGAACCCATTTTTTTGCGGATGAAGGCCCCGCTCAGGCCTTTTTCTTCCGGCTTTCTTCTCCAGAGCACCTCGGTTCTGAGTCCAAGGGATTCAAAATGTTTTAATTTTCTTTCTCCCCATGCATCATAGATGGTAAGAAAAAAGACGGCATCGAGAGGGACGTAGTGCCGGTAGAGATCGGGGAGGTTGACCGGGAAGGGTACCACGGAGAACTCTCCCCCCTGAAGTCCGGTTTCCGTGAGAGCCGCCTGAAGGAGCAGATACCTTTCATAGTAGGACAGGGGGTTTGAGGCGGGAAGACTCCGTTGAGGGTCTGCAGGATCCTCCCTGGTGAGAATAGGGTCCGGGTTTGTAATGCCCACGACGAGATGGGCGCATCTCTCTTTCCCTGCCAGCAGATATTTGAGGTGATCATTGTGAAGAACTTGAAATCGTCCATGGATCACTCCTGTTCGGGCCATTCCTTATGTCCTCTCAAGAATGAGAACTTCCTTGGTGCAGCATTGAATTTCGTACAAGGTGGCTTGTGATGTCAAGTGCTTTCCCCGTGGTTCAAGATCCCTGTTCCGAAATAGGACAGCTTTTCATGGCCGGCCTGCCGGGAAAGGACCTTGACGAGGAAACGGTAAAGCTCGTTCGGAATTACAACCTTGGGGGGATCATCCTGTTCTCCCGCAACATCAACGATCCTCTCCAGCTCGCAGGACTTTGCCGGGCGCTTCAAAGAGAAGCGATGAGCGCCCACGGCAAACCGCTTTTTCTGGCTGTGGACCAGGAAGGGGGGAGGGTGGCCAGGCTTAAGGAGCCTTTCACGATCTTCCCCGGCAATGCGGCTATTTCAGCGGACCGGGATTGTGTGAAGCGTGCCGAGGAATTTGGTTCGATCACCTCAAGGGAAATGAAGATGGTCGGCCTGAACATGGATCTTGCGCCTGTGGTGGATGTTCAGAGAGGCCAACTGGAGAAGCACCTTCAGGGCAGGAGTTTTGGGGAAAACGCTGAAAAAGTCGCCCTACTCGGCAAAACGGTAATCGAGTCTCTTCAAAGGAACGGGGTCATGGCTGTGGCCAAACATTTTCCCGGTCTGGGGGAGGCTGGGGTAGACCCGCATTTTCAGCTCCCCATCATAGATGCGAGGCGAGAGGAGCTTGAAAAGGTCAGCCTCGTACCTTTCAAAGCGGCCATTGACCAGAAAGTGGCGGGAATCATGACTTCCCATGCCGTTTACCCTGCCCTGGATCCGGAATACCCGGCCACATTGTCGCAAGCGATTCTCACCCGCCTTCTCAGGGAGGCCATGGGCTTCGAAGGACTCATCATAACCGACGACCTGGAGATGGGCGCCATAGCCGGTCAGGGCCCTGTAGCGGAGGCGGCTCTTCAGGCTTTTGATGCCGGTGCGGATATTCTTCTGATCTGCAAAAACCAGGAGGATGTTGTGGAAGGCATTCATCTTCTAAGAGAACGCTTGTTGAATGGCCGGATCCCGGAGAAGCGAGTCATTGCTTCCCTGGAGAGGGTGAAAAAAATCAAGGGTCAGTTCCTGGCAACGGAGGACACGATCTCTCCGGCTGCGGTGGAATCGTACTTCAAGATATAAAATCGCTGAGGCGATTTTATAAAACGCGGCTTCGCCGCTGTGAAGAAGCTTGAGGTTAAAGGCCAAGTTCAATGCCCCGGATCTCCTCGGTCGGCATTGCCGGCCGAAGCCACTGATCACTGCCTACTTCTTACTACTTGCCCTTCGACCGGCTCAAGGAAGGCGGGGTCTTCGGCTTCTTACTTCTTGCTGCCAACGGCTTGCTGATCGCCGGCCACTCCGGCGCTGGCGCGTGGATGGTGATCCGTTCGTTGCGGGTCGGGTGCCTGAAGCTCAGCGATCTGGCCATCAACCTCATGGTTCCATTTTTCAAACGCGATGGAGCGCCATACTTCACATCACCCTCGATGGGGTGCCCGACCCCGCTCAGTTGGGCGCGTATTTGATGCTTTCGTCCGGTGAGGAGGCGGATTTCAAGAAGCGATTTCCCCTCTGTGGCCCGGATGGTTCTGTACATCAAAACGGCTTCTTTGGCGTTCGTCTCGCCTTCCCTCACCGGTTTTGCTTTCTTCCCTTCGCTCTTGAGAAAAGATCTGATGGTGCCGGCGGGGGGAGAGGGCGTTCCGTGAACCAATGCCCAGTATATTTTTTCGACCGTTCGGGATCGAAGTTGTTCGGAAATTCGTGAGGCGGCCTTGGATGTTTTCGCAAAAAGGACAACACCCGAAACGGGGCGATCCAGGCGGTGGACGAGACCGAGGAACACATTCCCTGGCTTGCAGTACTTTTTCCTGATATATTCCCGGGTGATGTCCATGAGGGACAAGGCGGCGGAGGCATCCCCCTGAACCAGGACCCCTGCCGGCTTGTTCACGGCGATCAGGTGGTTGTCTTCGAAAAGAACCTGGAGATCCTTTGCAGAAAATATTCCGTTTTGTTTTCGCCCCATGAGAATTCGTTCACCTGCAAAGTCCGAAAAAAATTCCTTCGGAGGTCTGAGAACTCTTGCGCCGGGACTGCCGGCTCTCAGGAACTGGTTTGAAAAAAGTAACCTACCCCTGAGCGAAAAGCAATATTCTCAGCTCTGGCTGTACCACACCCTGCTGCGCGAGAAGAACGCGGAGTATGATCTCACGAGGATTTACCAGTTCGACAACATGGTCCAGAAACATTATATCGACTGCATCCTGGTGGCAAAACTGCTCCATCGGGATCTCCCCAGTCCGATCCTGGACATCGGGACAGGGCCGGGGCTGCCCGGAATTCCGCTCAAGATCGTTTCTCCCAGGACGGCATTCATCCTCTCCGAAGGCAGACATCGAAGGATCCGCTTTCTAAAGGAGGTGGTGGAAGCCCTGGAGCTCAAAGGCATCGACATTTACGAGGGCAAAATCTATGCTTCCTTCAACCGGCCTGTTCGGGGCGTCATCACCCGGGCCCTCGAATCCATACCGAAAACCCTCGTCCGGGTCAGAAATTGCCTTTTCCCTGGAGGCAAGGCCATTTTCATGAAGGGCCCGAACTGTGATCCGGAGATCGAGGAAGCGGTTGAGACGCTTGGCGCAGAGTATGGCCTTCTCCAGGATATCGCTTACTGCATCCCTCATTCCACACACCGGCGCAGACTCATCGTTTTCGAGAAACGGGTGTAGAGGGTTATCTCCGGGGACCCTACAGGGAGCGCTATTTTTCTCATCGGGCACGTCAGAGGGGTGCAAGAACCGATCATATCGCAGAAAGGGGTGGTTTGGTCTTTTCTTTTGTGTCATATTTGCACCATCGGCATCGCTTCGGCTGTATTGAAAAGTTTTGAGGACCACGACCCTCCTCACAGATCATAGAGCTGACGGGATGCCGCCGTTGCAAGGGGAAGGGAGAAGGAGGATCGGTTATGGGAGACGGCCGTATTGGAACGGAGTTGTCGAAAATGGAATGCCGGGACGAGGAGGATGTGAAGAAGCTCGTAAAAGAGCTCAACGTGAGCTTCATTCAATTCTGGTTTGTGGATGTTCTGGGGTTTCTGAAGAGTTTTGCCGTCACTCCCTCGGAGCTGCCCGAGGGGCTGAACGAAGGTATGGGATTTGACGGTTCCTCCATCGAAGGATTTGCAAGAATCCAGGAGAGCGATATGATCGCCAAGCCCGACCCTTCCACCTTCCAGCTCGTCCCATGGAGGGACGCGGATCGACCTGTGGCGCGCATGTTTTGCGACATCCTCAACCCCGACGGCACGCCCTACGAGGGGGATTCCCGGTTCGTGTTCAAGCGGCTTCTGAAGAAGGTGGCCGACAAAGGCTACACCTTTTACGTGGGCCCCGAACTGGAATATTTCTATTTCAGGAACAACAAGGGGACGGAAACCCTGGACTCCGGGGGGTATTTCGACGCAAGGCCCCTGGACATGGGGAGCGACTTGCGGCGGGATACGATCTTTGCGCTCCAATCCATGGGCATCCAGGTTGAATACAGTCATCACGAGGTGGCGCCGAGCCAGCACGAAATCGACCTTCGCTACGACGAAGGATTGAGAATGGCCGACAAAACGGTTACCTACCGTCTAGTCATCAAAGAGATCGCCCGCAAGCACGGCGTGTATGCCACTTTCATGCCCAAGCCCATTTTCGGCCTGAACGGGAGCGGCATGCACGTGCACCAGTCTCTTTTCGAGGGTGCCAAGAACGCCTTCCACGACAGGGCGGACAAGTACAACCTCTCCTTCCTGGCCAAGCACTACATCGCAGGTTTGTTGCGCCACGCACCCGAAATCGCCGTGATCACGAACCAGTGGGTCAATTCCTACAAGAGGCTGGTGCCGGGCTACGAAGCCCCGGTTTATGTATCCTGGGCGAGAAGAAACCGCTCGGCCATGATTCGGGTGCCGATGTACAAGCCGGGGAAGGAAGCAGCCACCCGCATTGAATTTCGATCCCCCGATCCGGCCTGCAACCCCTATCTGGCCTTTGCGGCGATGCTTGGGGCGGGTATGGACGGCATCGAGAAAAAAATGGACTTGCCGGACCCCATCGAAGAGGACATTTATGAAATGAACCCAGCCGAAAGAAGGGCCCATGGCATTACGGACCTTCCGGGCAATCTTTACGCAGCCATACTGGAAGCGGAGAAAAGCAAGCTCGTAAGGGACGTCCTGGGACAGCACATTTTCAACAAGTTCATTGAGAACAAGAAAATCGAGTGGGACACCTACCGGACTCACGTGAGCCAATATGAACTGGACAAGTATTTGCCGCGGCTTTGAGGAAAGGCGTCGGGAAATCTCTTCGTGCAACGTTTCATAAATACAAGTACGTATTCACCACTGAGGCACAGGGGACGCAGAGAAGTTCAAATCTTTCGTTTGCCGGGAGATACCGGCAAATGAAAGGTTGTACCTGCTTCCATCGGCATAACGGGACTCCAATATCGAGCAAAGGGGCTGAAGATGGCTATGGATCACCATCCGCCGAAGGCGGACGAGCAGCTTGCCCATTCGCGGCATCTCCCGCGAATGGGCAAAGACTCTTTTCTCCGTGCCCTCTGAGTCTCTGTGGTGCAATAATTTTCGTCACCGTATTTACGAAAACGAATACTTGGGCGCCGGCACGCGTGACACCCAGTGCCGGTCACAGGGTCTTGGAGATGGAGGCAAAGAAGGTGGTCCCTTCTTCCCTGGATGACCGGACCCAGGCTTTCCCTCCGTGCCTTTCCAGCAGTTCCCGGACGATAGCCAGTCCAAGGCCTACCCCTTTCAAGGTCCTGGAGGAGTCATCCCGTTCAAAGGGTTCGAAGATCCTTTCAAAAATCCCGCCGTCAATGCTGGCTCCGTCGTTCTTCAGGGAAAGAACATGAACCCCCCCCTCTTCTCCATATCCAAGCGCGATCTCACTGAGGTCGTCCCCGGCATACTTTAGGGCGTTGTCCACAAGATTTCTCAGCACCCTGAGCATGCAGAGCCTGTCAGCCCGTATCTCGGGGAGGGCGTCGGGTTCCAGCCAGCGGACGCCGCGGATGCTGAGCTGGGGGGAAAACTCTTCTCGGATCATCTGGGTGATCTCTTTGAGTTTGATGAACTCAATGTGAAGAGGGTTCTCCTTGGAGGAGATGTAGAGCATGATTTGCTCGGCGAGAGCGGCAATCTGCTCGGCCGTCTTGAGGATCTGGTTGCAGTACTCCCTGCCTTTCTCATCAAGGCGCTCTGCATAAGCCTGGTGAAGGCGTCTGGTGAGGCCGTAAATGCCCACGGCAGGGCTCTTGAGATCGTGGGAAATGGAATAGGCAAATCGCTTCGTTTTCTCCGAGCTTTCTCTCAAGGCTTCTTCCATAGATTTGCGATCCGTGATGTCGAGGATCATGGCCTGTTTGGAGGTCCTGCCGCCCGCATGATAGATAGGGGAGTTGACGATGTAGTACCACCGCCCGTCTTTGGGGCTGAGCACTTCCCACCGGACGGTTTCCCCCTGGAAAACCCGCTCGTTGACGCACCAAGGACAGACGGCGTCAAGATCGTGGAGCGCTTTGTAACAACGCTCTCCAAGCGCGTCGCGCCCGGTTCTTTCAATCAGCCGCTGGTTCATGAACTCCACACGATAGTCCTGGGAGCATATGTAAATCAGCCCGTCAAAGGCTTCCACCATGGCTCGATACCGGGCTTCGCGATCTTTCAGAGCTTCCTGGGCAATTCGGTAGGTCGTGATGTCCCGTATAATCCCTTGGTACCCAAGTATGTCCCCTTTGCCCGTTGTCCGCACCGTGGCGGTCAGAAGACAGGTCATCAGGGTCCCATCCTTCCTTTTGAGCACGGCTTCATAGTTCCGCACGGAACCTTTGGTTTCAATCTCCTGCCGGAAGAGTTCCCTGTCCTCCGGGTCGGCGTAGGTGTGCCTGACATTGATCTTGTCCAGGAGTTCCTCCTTGGTGTAACCGAAAAGATCCACGAGGGCCTGGTTGACATCGAGAAATCTGCCTTCTCTGGTCGTGATGTAAATGGCGTCCCTGGATTCGTTGAAGAGGGAGCGGTACTTCTCCTCGCTTGCATGGTAAGCCTCTTCGGTCTCTTTTCGAAGCGTTAAGTCCCGGCTGCTGCTGCGATGACCGAGTCGTGCGCCGTCTTCCGAAAAAACAGGACAACAGGAATGGCTGATCCACCTTTCTTCCCCGGCGCGTGTCACGATCCTGAAATCCAACTGGCTGGGCGCCATCTGGTCGAGCTCTTCCCGGAGATGCTCGGATACCTTTTCCTGATCGGCGGGGTGTATGATTTTCTCGATAAGGTGAGGATCTCCGATGAATTGCTCCTGCCCGTATCCTGTGATTCGTTCGCAGGAGGGGGAAACGTAAAGATACCTTCCGTCCGGAGCACGCCACGTTTCCCAGTAGTAGGAAAGGTCGGCAATAAGGCGGAAACGCTCTTCGCTTCTGCGCAGCTCTTCCCGGACGTCTCCGAGGACACGAAGTTCTCCCTCCAGGACTCCTATCCTTTGCTCCAATTCGTCGTGGGTCGATTTGCCTTTCAAAGGACCCTCCCGTGGTCTCGAGGAGGCGCTGCGGTCCCTTTGCGTAATTCAAAGGGCTGTTAAAAGCAAAACACTATTTTCGGGAAATGTCGAGAGGTTTGTACAGAAGAAATCCAGCGTCTCTTGGGATTTTTTTCAGGGAGTCAGCAACCCTCACCCTTGCGCCGTCAGGATGGACCTACAGAAACACGTTCGTGCTCTATGACAAGGAAAGCGGGAGTTTGTGGTATCCCTATCGTGACGGGCTCCGAGGCATCCAGGGCAAATACTTCGGCAGCGTTTTGCCCAAGATTGATTCGGAGGATACCCGCTGGGGCCGATGGGTCGCCAAGCACCCGGATTCGAAGATCCTCAGATGATAGGGCAAAGAATCGGAGGTTGAAATGAAGAGAATTCTCGTGGTAGACGATGAAAGAGGAATTTAGATGCTTTATAGAGGGTAAAGGGCCATGCCGAGGGACATTCCGGTTGGAAACAACAAGTTCCTGCTCTGCTTTGACAAGGAATACCGCATCCGCGACATTTACTTCCCCCATGTGGGACAGGAAAACCACTCCAACGGCAACCCCTTCCGACTCGGCCTTTTCATGAAGGGCCGTTTCTCTTGGGTGGGCGGAGGGTGGCAAAGAACCTTGACCTATGAGGAGGATACCCTTGTCACCCACGTCGAACTCTCCCATCCCGAATTTCCGCTGGCCCTCGCCTGCAGGGACGCCGTGGATTTCCACGAAAACATTTATCTCAAGAAAATCACCGTTAATAATCCCGGGGCCGAGAAGCTTTCCCTGGAGCTCTTTTTTTCCCAGGATTTCGACCTCTACGGAAACAGCGTAGGAGACACCGCGGCATACGATCCAAGATCAGGAGGAGTGCTCCACTACAA
>JAWOJI010000019.1:0-4704 GCA_046481735.1 Desulfatiglandales bacterium
GTCCACCGCGCTGTTTTGATCGATGATGAGCAGGACCTTGCTATAGTTCGGAGACACGGAAACGAGTCGCCCCACCACACCGTTGGCGTCCACCACGGGCATGTTCATCATCAGTCCGGCGCCCTTCCCCTTGTCTATAATCACCGATTCAAACCAGCCTGAGGGGTCCCGACCGATCACTTGGGCTTCCGTGACCGGCCAGGGAATTCTTTCCTTGAAGTGGAAAAGGTCCTGGATTCTTCTCGAGGCGGCCGCCGCTTCCCGATACCGTGCGGCCTCCATGCGAAGCAGATCGTTTTCCCTCTTCAACGCTTCGTTTTCTTCCCGCACGTTTATCAAGGCGAAGTATTTCCTCCACGTCCCTTCCACGGCCTCGACCGTCTTTGAGAAAAAATTCTGGAAGGGCGCCGTCAGTTCGACGATGAACTGTTCAAAAGGGCCCCATGACCGTCTTTTGCCTACGTTGGATGAGATGAGCGAAAAGGCGATAAGGAGAAATACAATGTAAATCCAATAGGTTCTTATTCTACGCAGATTCAGATACGACCTCGATACAAGCTTACAGGTTCCTTGGCGGCGTCCTCTTCGACCGCCGCTGAAAAACGTATCCCCTGGACAATGGCCTCAGGGAAAACATTTCATAGTAAGATCTTGACAAAGTGGGGACACTTTGTCTATAAGAGTTTTTTCACATCCTACATAGAAACGGATATCGTGTGACGTTATGAAAAGGACATTTCAACCGAGCAACGTTAAGCGGGCGCGTACCCATGGTTTCAGAGCCAGGATGAGCTCGGCCGGGGGCGTAAAGGTCCTCAAAAGAAGAAGAGCCAAGAGACGGAAGCGGCTGACGGTATAAGGGTTTTTCCTAGACGCTTTAAGCCGTATTCTTATGCGTTTTTTCTCATTCCCTAAACACGAAAGAGTATTAAATAGGGACGATTTTGTCAATCTAAATCGGGAGGGGAAGAGACATCACACGGCGCACTTTGCAATCTTTTTTCGCAAGAACGGGCTGGCTCATTCAAGACTGGGGATCACTACGAGCAAGAGGACAGGCAAGGCGGTCGTCAGGAACAAGACGAGACGTCTCATTCGAGAAGTCTACCGATTGCACAAGGCTTTTTTCCCGCGAGGTTGCGACATTTTGATCTCGGCAAAAAAGGGCGCAGGCGATCTTGACTACTGGAAGGTGAGAGAGGAAGTCCTTGGTTTTTTCATGGATAAGAAGCTTGGTGCATCCCTTTAGGTATGTCCCGGTAGGCTTAATTGCCCTTTATCAATACCTGGTGTCACCCCTTCTCGGGCCCTCCTGCCGATTCTATCCCACATGCTCGACCTACGCTCGGACAGCCATCGCGAGGTACGGCTTTTTCAGGGGAGGCTTCCTGTCTTTGTCGAGGATCATGAAGTGCCATCCAAGGCATCCGGGGGGATATGATCCGCTCCCGTAGCCGGATATCCCTGTCGTGGAAGGAAGAGACCGATTCACTGATTTTAGGTTATACTCATGGATAAAAGGACAATTGTCGCATTCGCGCTTTCTCTTTTCGTGCTCATTTTCTGGTCCGTTTTCTTTGCACCTCAACCCGAAAAGCAGACAGAACCCGGGGTCGTAGAAGGAGACGCGCGTAGAGAGTTTGCCCCTTCCCCAGCGCCCCCCCTTTCCTTGCCGGAAGCCAGGCACAGACCGGAACCGGGCGCCCCCGAAGAAAGAGAAAGAGAAATCACGATTGATACGCCTCTTTATAGGGCTGTCTTCTCCAACGTGGGCCCTGCTTTGAAACGCATCGAGCTGAAGAAGTACCGTTTGACCACCCAGGCAGATTCCCCCATGGTTCAAATCGCCCATGGGGAGACGGACTTCATCAAGGTGTTTTTTGAACCCTTGCAGAAAGAAGGGGAGCCGCCGATCACCTTCAAGGCGAGTGAGACGGCTTTCTCCCTTGATCCCTGGTCAGCGCCCAGAGACCTGGTCTTTACGGCGCTTACCCCGGAGGGGATTTCCATTCGCCAGTCTTTCCTGATTGACCCGAACCGTTACCTCATTGAACTCACCGCCGAGTATGTCAACCGCTCCGAACGGTCCCTGGAGGGAAGCATCAAGGCCCGAATCGCCAACCTGCCCCCAAAGGAAAAAGCGAGCTACTATTCTTTCACCGGCCTTTCATTTCTGAAAGAAGGCAAGGTGGAGGAAATGGATCCCGGCAAGCTGGAAAAGGAAGAGAAGAACTTCTCCGGCGCCTTTCAGTGGGTTTCCTACCAAGAGGATTATTTCATGGCCGCCTTCGTCCCTGAAAATACACCCCAGGGCCGATTCAGGGGAAGGGCGCTTCCGTCCGGAATCGTGGAAGGGACCTGGGCAGGCTCGACCGAATCCTTCGTCCCCGGCGGACGGCTCACTTCTCGTTTAACGCTTTTCCTGGGCCCGCGGGATCTGGGAATTCTAAAGGACGCCGGCAAAAACCTGGAAAAAGCCATCAACTTCGGCTGGACCGACATCATTGCCAAACCCCTTTTGTACGTTTTGCGATTTTTCAACGGCTATGTCCACAACTACGGCATCGCCATTATTCTGCTCACCATCCTCATCAAGCTCCTGTTTTGGCCTCTCACACACAAAAGCTACAAATCCATGAAGGAAATGCAAAAACTTCAGCCTCTCATGGCCAAGCTAAGGGAGAAGTACAAGGGCAACAAGGAACAGATGAACAAGGAACTCATGGGCCTTTACAAGACCTACAAGGTGAACCCCATGGGAGGATGCTTGCCCATGATCATCCAGATTCCCGTCTTCTTCGCCCTGTTCAGGGTTCTGGGGGTTTCCATCGAGTTGAGGCACGCTCCCTTTTTTCTCTGGATCAACGACCTGTCGGCCCCTGACCGGCTTTTCCGTTTCCCCTTCGAGATCCCCTACATGTCGCCTCCCTATGGGATCCCCGTTCTCACCCTCCTCATGGGAGCGTCCATGTTCATCCAGCAAAAGATGACCCCTACCCCGGGCGACCCCACCCAGGCCAAGATCATGTTGTTTCTGCCCATCATCTTCACGGTCATGTTCATCAACTTCCCCTCTGGTCTGGTACTCTACTGGCTGGTCAACAATGTTCTCTCCATCGGCCAGCAGTACCGCATCATCAAAGGGTCAGCATAGGCATCGGAGGACGATCATGGAAACGCAGACCTACGAGTTCGAAGGCAAGACAACCGAAGAAGCCATTGAAAATGCAGCCGCTCAATTGAACGTCCCGCCGGAGGACCTGAATGTCGACATCATTGAACCCGGCTCGGCCGGGATCTTCGGCCTGGTCGGCGGAAGAAAAGCCAAAATCAAAGTGACCTTCAAGAGCCCGCCGACTACCCAGGAAGGGGATGAACTTCTCCTGGCACAGCAGACATTGGAAAAAATCCTGTCCCTGATCCCGGTTGAAGCGACCATCCAGTCGGAGCGCACCAACGGCAAGGTAACCCTGACCATCGTCGGCGATCGCTCCGGGTTGCTCATCGGACGAAAAGGAAAAACCCTGGACGCCCTGCAGTACGTCGTCACGAAAATCGTCAACAAAGCACTGGACAAGAAAATCCACCTGGTCATTGATTCGGAAAACTACAGAAAGAGAAGGACGGATTCCATCACCCAGCTCGCTCTCCGGATGGGGGAAAAAGCAAAGAGAATCAAGAAACCCGTTACGACCAATCCTTTGAACCCTCACGACCGGAGGCTGGTCCATCTTGCACTGAAAGAGGACGAAGATCTGGAGACGAGGAGCAGAGGCGAAGGCCTCTTGAAAAAGGTGGTCATCCTTCCCAAGATCAAATAGAGAGACCTAAAGGGCTTATAAGCGGAAGGGGTTGCACCTTCCCGCACAGTAAAGCGTGAGCCCTGTACCGTGCACCGTTTGTTATGCTTTACGACCCCTCAAGCCCCGACACCATAGCCGCCGTTTCCACACCTGTGGGTGTGGCGGGAATCGGCATTTTGCGCATCAGCGGCCCTGCTGCCAAAAACATCTCCCGGAGGGTTTTCAGACCAAAGAAGCCCGTCGCCGACCTGAAGAGCCATCGCCTGTATTTCGGTTACCTCCACGACCCGAAAACCGGGAACGCCGTGGACGAAGTGCTTCTTTCTTTCATGGCCGCCCCCCGCACCTACACCCGGGAGGACGTTGTGGAGATCAACACCCACAGCGGCATTGTGCTTCTCTCACGCATACTGGAAATCGTCATCACCGAAGGAGCCCGGCCCGCCGAACCCGGGGAATTCACATTTCGCGCTTTCATGAACGGCAGAATCGACCTCAGCCAGGCTGAAGGCATGATGGACCTGATTCACTCCCAGTCGGAAAAGGGCTTGCGTCTTGCCGCAAACCACGTGAAGGGCGCCTTGCGGACAGAAGTGGAGCGGATCAGGCAGACGCTGATCGACGGACTTTCCCGAATCGAAGTTCTCATCGATTACCCCGATGAGGATCCGGCCGTTCTGCCGGGCATGGAAGAAATCGAGGGGAGTCTGATCAAGCCTCTTCGAGAGCTCATCGCCGCTCACAGCCGGAGGAAGATCTGGATTCAGGGTGTCAAGACGGCGATCGTGGGCCGGGTGAACGACGGCAAATCGAGCCTCCTCAACCGGCTCCTCGAAGAGGAGCGAGCCCTGGTTAGTTCGATCCCGGGCACAACGAGGGATGTCATAGAATCTTCTCTCCA
>JAWOJI010000090.1:0-9001 GCA_046481735.1 Desulfatiglandales bacterium
CTTCCGCGGTCTGGGCGCCCATCTTCTTTGGGGTGAAGAAAACGCGATCCGCGAATTTTTCCATGAAGACCGCCGCGTTCTTGGGTGCGATGTCGGATGCATACTTGATGTCGGGCCTGTCCTCCATGATCTTAAGCAGCTCTTCTTCGTTGATCACTTCCGCCCGGGCCGTGTTGATCAGGGCGGCCCCTTTTTTCATCTTCGAAAGAAGCGCATAGTTGATGGACTTGATGGTCTGGGGAGTGGCCGGGATGTGGACGGAGACATAGTCACACGTGGAATAGAGGTCCTCGATTTTCGTGATGCATCCCACGCAGCATTCGTCGAAGATACATTGCTCCAGGAAAGGATCAAAGGCGCAAACATCCATGCCAAAGGCCCGGCCAAGAGAGGCCACGATGGTTCCGATGTTTCCCAGGGCGTGAACCCCGAGTTTTTTCCCTTTCAGTTCCGTGCCGGACTTGCCGCTGTATTTGGCTCTCGCGATCATGATCATCATGCCCATGGTCAATTCAGCCACGGCGTTGGCGTTCTGGCCGGGGGTGTTCTCCACGATGACGTTCCGGGCTTTGGCCGACGCGCAATCCACGTTGTCATACCCTGCGCCCGCCCGCACCACGAGCTTGAGGGTTTTCCCGGCCTCGAGCACGTCCTTTGTCACCTTGTCACTTCGGATGACCATAGCGGAAACGTCTGAAACGGCGGAGACGAGATCTTTCGGGTCCTTGTATTTTTCGAGAACCACGGGTTCAAGCCCGGCCTCCTGAAACATCTTGACCATGCTGTTCTTTGCAAATTCGGCAAAGGGTTTTTCCGTTGCGATAAGGACTTTTTCTGCCATGGGCCCCCCCCATCCTGAAATTTTCGAGGCATGATAAACGAAGATTCTAAAGGAATCAAGAAGAGAAAAGCAAACGGTGAACGGCTCACGGGGGTGGCACGGACAAGCTTGTCTTGTCCGTGGGGAGGAAGAGCACGGACAACCTTTGGTTGACCGTGGCACCTCTGCACTCAGGAATGAGCGAAAAACGGCGCACGGAGGGTGTAGCAACCTCCTCAGATCCGCTCTTTGAACTCCTTGCCCAGGAGACCTTCAGGGCGGACAAGGAGGACCAGTATTATGATAAGAAAGGCGAAGGTGTTCTTGAATGCAATGGAGACGTACCCGCCTGCGAGGCTCTCGGCCACGCCCAGGATCAGGCCTCCGACAATGGCGCCCGGGAGGCTGTTCAGGCCGCCCAGTATAGCTGCGGCAAATCCCTTGAGAAAAGGCTCGAGCATAAAAAAGGGGTCCAGGAGGAGGGCGGGAGCAAGAAAAAGGCCGGCGAGCACGCCCAAAATTGCAGCCACTCCCCAGCTGAAGGCCAGGATCCGGCGCGTGGGAATGCCCATTGTCTGGGCCGCAGGAAGGTTTTCGGACGTGGCGCGCATGGCCAGACCGAGGCGGGTTTTCTGGACCAGAAGATAAAAGGCGAGACAAACCAGCAGACCGAGCACCAGCGTTCCCAGACTCAACTGGCTGATCACCACGCCGCCGATCCTGTACACCTTGGCGTCGGACAGAGGGAACGGGAAGGACTGAATGTCCGTACCCCCGAAATAGGCGGTCAGTCCCTGAAGGATCAAGCCGAACCCGAGAGTCAGAATAATCTGACCGAGCTGGGTGGCCTCGCGGCGCTGGGCCGGTACCAGCACGGCAAAGTAAAAGGCCATGGCCAGAAGGGCGCCGAAAAAGAGGGCCAGGGCAAAGGCGGGGGCATAGTGGAGATTAAACCCCATGAGGGCAAAGGCCACGAAGGTGCCCGCCGTGGTCATGTCGCCGTGGGCGAAGTTGAGAATCCGGGTGGACCGGTAGATGAGGGCAAGCCCCAGTGCGACAAGGGCATAAATGCTGCCCGTGGACAGGCCTGAAACGGCATATTGAAGGAACTTGGTCATGGGTGCGTCCTAACGAAAGGGCCAATTTCGAAAATAAAGCCTCATCTTGAACCACCGGCCGTACAGTCCAAAGGGTTCAAAGATCAAGACGATCAAGATCGTCACTCCGTATACCACGGGCACCAGTTCCTTGTAGTGGCTGAAGACCTGGGGAACCAGGATCACAAAGGCGGCGCCCAGGATGGATCCCTCGATGGATGCCAGGCCGCCGATGATGACGGCCACAAAGAGGGTAATGGCTTCCATGAAGGTGAACATGTTGGGCTCCAGGTAGCCCAGGAAGAGTCCTAGAAGCCCTCCCTGCACGCCGGTGTAAAAAGAGCTGATGGCAAAGGAGAGAAGCTTGTAGCGGGTCAGGTTCACCCCCAGCACCTCGGCTGCAATGTCATTGTCCCGAATGGCGATAAAGGCCCGTCCCATGTAGGAGGAAATCAGGTTGTAGCTTACCAGGGTGAAGATCAGGGCAATCATGAAATTGAAATAGTAGTTGAAGACAATGGATGAGAGGCCCCAGAGAGGCTGCAGCTTCTGGATGGAAAGGCCCATGCGGCCTCCGGAAAGAACTTCCGAGTTCACGAAGACCTGGTACACGGCAATGCCGAACCCCATGGTGGCGATGGCGAGATAGGGTCCTTTGAGCCGGAGAGAGGGGAATCCCACCAGGAGGCCGAAAAATCCGGCCGTGACCCCGGCGCTCAAGAGCGCGAGAGGCCATGGGATTCCGATGCGGCTGAGGTGGCCGAAGGTGAAGGCCCCGATGGCCAGGAACCCGGCCTGGCCGAAGGAGATCTGGCCGGTGTAGCCGATAAGGATATTTTGCCCCTGAACACCGACGGCGTAAATAAAGATGACGGTCGTCACATAAATGATGTGGTGGGGCGCATGCCAGGGAAGGACCAACAGGAAGAGGAGGAAGATCCCTACCCACACCCGGGTCCAGGGCTTGCGAATGAGCTGGAGTTCCTCTTTGTAGCTCTCGATAAGGTCCATGCCGGCCTATCCCCTGTACATGCTGCGGATCATGTCCGCGTAACGTTTTTCAAGAAATCGGCGCTTGACCTTTTTGGTGGGCGTCACGTCGCCGTCCTCCTCGTAAAAGCGTCTGGGCAGAAGCTCGAATTTCTTGATGCTCTCCACCTTGGAAAGGCTTTTGTTCACCTTGGCCACTTCATTTTCAATGAGTTTCCTGATTTCGGGATTCTGGGTGAGATCGGCAAAGGTCGTAAAGGGGATGCGGTTGTCTTGTGCGTACTTGGTGACATTGTCTTCATCGATGAGGATCAATGCTACCAGGTATCGCCTTCCGTCGCCGATCACGACCGCATCCTGGATATAGGAGCTGAACTTGAGCTTGTTCTCAATAAAGGCGGGGGTGATATTCTTGCCGCCTGCGGTGATGATGATGTCCTTTTTCCTGTCCAGGATCTTGATGAAGCCGTCCTCGATGGTTCCCACGTCGCCGGTGTGAAGCCATCCGTCCCTGATGGTTTCAGCGGTAAGTTCGGGATCTTTGTAGTACCCCTTGAACACACCCGGCCCTCTGGCCAGGATCTCGCCGTCTTCGGCGATTTTCACCTCCACGTCGGGTATGGGTTCTCCGACGAACCCCCACCTGGGGCGCTCAATGCGTTGAAGGGCAATGACGCCGGTGGATTCCGTCTGGCCGTATCCTTCCCTGAGGGGAACGCCCATGGCGTTGAAGTACTCGAAAAGCTCGGGCGAAGCCGGCGCTGCGGCGCAGACCGCATAGCGCACCCGCTCCAGGCCCAGTTGGCGTTTCAGGTGGCACAGGACCAGCCAATATGAAGGCCGGTAGAGGAGGCCCCAGAGGAGCCGGCGGCTCCCGTTGCCTTTGGACCGGATGTAACGCAAACCCACAAGCACGGCCAGGCGGTAGAGGACCTTTTTTAAAAGGGTGGAGTCGGACATCCTGATCTCAACAATGGAGGCGATCTTTTCCCAGATCCGGGGAACGCTCGCGAACACCGTGGGTGAGACCTCCTTGAGATTGAGGGAAAGGGTGTCCATGCTCTCCACGAAGTTGACGGTCCCTCCGCTCTTCACAGCCTGGAAGAGGGATATGATATTTTCATAGATGTGGGCGAGAGGGAGGTAGGAGAGCATCTCGTCCTTATCGCTGAAGGGGATGGCGCCCATGAAGGAATCGGTGATGCTCAGGATATTGTGGTGGGTAATCATGGCCCCTTTGGGCGGCCCTGTGGTGCCTGAGGTGTAGATCATCATGGCCGTATCCAGCGGGTCGATGGCCTCCATGCGATCCGCAACGCTTTTGGAGTGCTCTTCAAGGTAATGCCTTCCCCGGGCCATGAATTCGTCGAAAAACCCGAGGGCCTCGTGAGAAAAGCCCCACAAGCCTTTGGAGTCCCACACCACGACTTTGACCAGGTTCAATTGGGGCAGGATCTGGAGGACCTTGTCCACCTGCTCCTCGTTTTCCACAAAGAGGATCCTGGCTTCACAATGGCCGACCACGTAAGCGATCTGCTCGGGCGCGGAGGTGGCATACACCCCGCAGGTGACACAGTCGATGGTCATGGCGGCGAGGTGACAGATGAGCCACTCGGGCCGGTTGTCGCCGAGAATGGCGACCCGGTCGCCTCTCCCGAGACCTGCATCGAGCAGCCCTGCCGCCGCTTCCTGCACCATCCGGCCGTATTCTTTCCAGGTGATGCGCTTCCAGACCCCGTATTCCTTGCGCCGAAGGGCGATCCGGTCCTGCTGGGCCTCTACCTGCTCGAAAAAGAGGGCCGGGAAGCTCGGCGGCCTTGTTTTCATTACCAGGTCCTCCGCTTCTTGTAGAGCCTCCACCCTTTGGGGGAAACGCTCTCCTTGCCGATGCCGAGATAAAGCTCCTTCACATCCTCGTTTTGCTGAAGGTGGGCGGCCGTTCCTTCGAGGACGATGCGACCCGATTCCATGATGTAGCCGAAATGGGCGATTCCCAGGGCCAGCTTCGCGTTCTGCTCCACCAGCAGGATCGTGGTCCCGGAAAGACTGATCTTGGAAAGAGCATCGTAGACGTGGCGGGCCACCCGGGGGGCAAGGCCCAGGGTCGGTTCGTCGAGCATGAGGAGCTTGGGCCGGCGCAGCAGGGCCCTTGCAACGGCCAGCATTTGCTGCTCCCCCCCTGAAAGGGTCTCGGCCTGTTGGCCTGCACGGGATTTCAGAATGGGGAAGAGCTGGAACACGAAGTCCATGTCGGTCCGGATGGCCTTGTCTTTGCGGCCCCAGCAACCAAGGTCCAGGTTCTCCTTGAGGGTGAGTTCCCGGAACAGGCCGCGGTCTTCCGGGACATAAACGATTCCCAGGGAAGCGATCTTTTCCGGAGCAAGGCGTTGGATACGCTTGCCCAGGAATTCGATGGTCCCTTTTTTGGGCTGGTCTTTCAGCAGTCCTGCAATGGTTTTGAGGAGCGTGGTCTTGCCTGCGCCATTCGGCCCCAGGACGGCAAAGACCTCCTTCTCCTTTACCTCCAGGGACAAACCGCGAAGCGCATAGAGGCGATCGTAGTAAAGGGTTTCAATGCTCGCGATTTTCAGTAGGGTATTCATGAAGATAAAACCCTCAATCGTCGCCGAGGTAGGCCCTAATCACTTCGGGCGACCGCTGCACTTCCTCCGGGCTGCCCTGGGCGATTTTCAATCCATAGTCCAGGGCGACCATCCGGTCCGCGAGCCTGGAAGCAATCCTGAGGTCGTGCTCCACCAGGAGGACGGCTGTCTTGTATTTTCCTCTGACTTCCGTAATGCGGTAGGCGGTCTCGTCCTTTTCCTCGGATGTGAGCCCGGCGATGGGCTCGTCGAGGAGCAGAAGCCTGGGTTCGAGAGCAAGGGCCCTTCCCATTTCAATCCGTTTCTGAACACCGTAGGGGCAATCCGCGACCCTGGCCTGCCTGTATGCCTCAAGATCCAGCAGTTCGATGATCTCCTCCACCACCCTGCGATGCTTCAATTCTTCGGAGCGGAGGCGCAGGAGCGCATGGAGGGGGTTTCTTCGAAATTTCACGTGCCGGCCCAGGAGCAGGTTGTCCAGGGCGGTCATGTGCAGAAAGAGACGGAGGTTCTGGAAAGTCCGGGCAATCCCTCTCCGGGCCACTGCATCGGGGGAGAGCCCGGAAAGGCTCTCTCCCATAAACAGGACCTGCCCCTGGTCCGGGCGGTAGACGTTGGAGATGCAGTTAAAGAGGGTGGTCTTGCCTGATCCGTTCGGCCCGATCACGGCAAGGATCTCTTCCTCGGCCAACTCCAGGTCAACGCCTGCAAGGGCCTGGATCCCGCCGAAGGCAATGGAAAGCCCGTTGATTTCCAGTAGAGCCATAGGACGACTATACAGTCTCCAGCGTTTTGTTCATTCTCGATTCCTCCTCCCCTCGATCCCCTCCCGCCAGGGGAGGGGAGGTTTTGATGGGGAGGCTTACCCGCCGTAAGGGGAGAGAAATTGAGATCTTTGGGCCTACGTTCCTAGAAATGCGCCTTGTGGATGGTGAAAGGCACAAGGGGCAGGTGCTTTGCTTCTTTGGCCTGCCCCATTCGGGAAGCGTTGCTGCCGTGCCTGCGGTCCGGTCCGTAGGTGACAGGGGCGCCCACGCCTTCGGGTTTCCAATTGTTGATCTTTTCCATGCCCTTGATCATAGCTTCGGGCGTGAGATCTCTGCCCGCATTCTTGAGTCCTTCCACCAGATGCATCATGGACACGGCGCCGAAGAGGGCCAAGTATTCCTTGCCTTGAAGTTTCGGGTCGAACTTCTTGAGAATCTCCACCACCCGGTCCGCTTCAGGCTCGGAGCCGGGTATGCCCGAGTTGCCGGGGAGGGCGATGTAGGTGCCTTCCCAGACCTCTCCGGCGATCTGGTACATCACGGGGTCGCCGAGGGTAAAGGTGGTCAACACTTTGGGCCGGAAGTCCACTTTGGCCATTTCCTTCATGATCAGGGCGCCGTGGGACATGGTGGGGTACATGACAGCCGTGTCGGCGCCCGATTCCTTCATCTTGAGAGCGTGGGTTCCCAGGGCCCTCTCCGTCACCTCGTAGGGCACGGCGGCGACAAGTTCCGCTTTGCCGGGCATGGCTTTCAAGGCTTTCTCAACGCCGGACATGGCCATCCTTCCGTAATCGTCGTTCTGATAAAAAAGGGCGATTTTTTTGGAGCCGAGATTTTTCATTGCATAGGCCGTGAGATACTCCGCCTCGTCCTCGTAATCCGGGTAGGCGATAAAGATATAGTGCAGTTTATCCTTGGGCAGGCGCGCCCAGATGCGCACATCCCCGTAGGCGGTGATCAAGGGAATCTTGTTCTCGGCAAAGTAGTCCCTGGCTACATTGATGATGGCCGTGCCCAGAAGGCCGCACACGGCAAAGACGTTGCCCTTCATTTCCTGAAGGTTGGTCATGGCCCGCGTGGGGTTGTAGCCGTCATCCTTCAAAACCACCTTGATCTTCCGGCCATGGATGCCGCCCTGGGAATTGATGTATTCGGCATAGGCGGCACCGCCCAGGCCGGTGACACCCCAGAGGGCGGCCGGGCCGGAAAGGGGCGTGGTCCAGCCGACAGAGACCTCCGTGTCCGTCACGCCTGCAACTTTTCCCTGTGCCGGGGCATTGAATGGGAAAGCAAAGATAAGAAGAATCAAGATACCAGTCCAAAAAACTGTCTTCCTCATAGCTTCCTCCTTGGGTGAAAAGGTTAAGGCCCGACCCGGATGCATCGAGGCGCCGGATCACGCGGGGCCGCAGGCAGGTTGATGGTCCCGTCCGCCCGCACGCATTTCAGCGGTGCGGGTTGTTGCACGTCTTCATGTCGGAAAAAGGTGAAAGGCGAGGTTCCACAAAAAATGTGATCGCATTATAAGGCCCCCCGATTGACAGGTCAATCAATATATGAAATGAAATCCGCCGACGCAGATTTCATAAGCATTTCCAGATCACTTCCTTCATGATTTCCTGGGTGCCGCCGCCGATGGAGAGGACCCGGTTGTCCCTGAAGAGCCTCTCCACCAAAGCGCCGGAGACAGAGCCTTCAAGGCCGTGAATCTCCAAAGCCTCTGAGGTCACCTTACTACTCACCGTGCAGGCGAAATTTTTGGCCATGGAGATTTCCTTGACCTGGTTTGCGCCGGCGCCGATCCGGGCTGCGACCCGGTAAACGAATTCCCTGCTTGCCTCTGTGAGGGTCGCCATATCGGCAAGCTTTTCACGAAGCCCCTGAGGAGGTGCTCCAGACCGTTTGAGGGACCCTCTTTCCCTGAGGAGCCTGAGAGAATCTTCCAGGGCGAGTTGCGCCGTCATGTTGGCCATCACAGCGAGCTGGAGCCTTTCACCCTGGAAGTTTTGCATGATAGAGTAAAACCCCTGCCCCTCCAGGCCGATCAGGTTATCTGCAGGCACCAGGCAGCCGTCCAAGAAGATCTGGTCTGTGTCCGAAGCCCGCCAGCCCATTTTCTCCATGGGTTGTGACACGGAATAGCCCGGGGTGGAGGATTCGATAATCAGAAGGCTGATTCCCCTGTGCCCCTCGCCACCTGTTCTCACGGCACATGTGAGCTGATCGGCCCTGCATCCGCTTGTGATGAATATTTTGCTTCCATTCACCCGGTAATGTCCGCCCTCCCTGAGCGCCGAGGTGCTGATGCCTGCAACATGGGAACCCGCTCCGGGTTCCGTGATTCCGAGGGCGGCGATCCTGTCGCCTTTCAGGATCGGTGCCACGAATCGCGTTTTCTGCTCCTCCGTTCCTGCCGCGAGGATGGGCGGAATGGCAATGTCCAGGGAACCGAGACCTGCAACAACGCCTCCGGAACCGCATCGCATCAATTCCTCGACGGTCGCGATCTTGCTGAAGATGTCTCCTCCGGACCCGCCGCAGGTTTCAGCATAGCTGACGCCGAGAATCCCCGCCTTTCCCGCTTTGCGGTAGAGCTCCTTTGGAAATTCGCCTCCCTTCTCCCACTCGTTGACATGGGGCTGGATTTCCCTTTCAACGAAGGCTCGAACGCGGCGTCGAAACGCTTCGTGAAGAGGGCCGAAGTATTCCAATTGGTCATTC
>JAWOJI010000167.1:0-6017 GCA_046481735.1 Desulfatiglandales bacterium
CCTCGACCTTCTTGCCCAACTCCAGATACCCGTATCCTGTGGACGGATACGTGGGGCGGATCCCCAAGGTATAGAGAACATCGCTTTTTCCTGCGGAGCGCACGGCCGACAAAACCGTTTCCCTGAACCGTTCAGGAGGCTCTATTATGTGATCGGCCGTCAGGATAACCATAACAGGATTTCCAAAGCGCTCTTTGCAGATCAGTGCACCGAGGCAGACAGCCGCAGCGGTGTCTCGCCGCAGCGGTTCGCCAATGATATTTTCATTGGGGATTTCCGGCAATTGCTCCGCCGCCAGATCGACAAAGCGCTTATTGGTCAAGACAAGAACCCTGTCTTTGGGCACAAGACCGGCTATCCGATCAACGCTTTTCTGCAGCAGGCTCCTGTTGTCATCGAACAGACTCAGGAATTGCTTGGGCTTTTCTTCTGTGCTGAGGGGCCAGAAGCGGGTCCCCACTCCTCCGGCCATGATGACGACAACCAGATTGTTTTCATGCCCTTCCATAATCATCCTCAAGTCGCTCGATGTCGTCCTCCCCGAAGTAGATCCCTCTCTGCACCTCGATGAATACCAAAACCCTGTCACCCGGGTTGGCAATCCTGTGCGCCCCTCCGCAAGGGATGTCTATGGACTCTCCTTCCGAAAGGGCTATCTCCCTGTTATCAAGGGTCACCACCGCGTTCCCGCTCACCACGTGCCAGTGTTCGGAGCGCTGCCCGTGGCGCTGGTAGCTGAGCCTTTTCCCCGGGTAGACCGTAATCCGCTTGACCTTGTGATCTTTCTGATCCGAGAGGATCTCGTAGAATCCCCATGGCCTGTGGTCCTCTCGTTTTCCGTCACCGTCAATCATACTTGCAGCCACCTCCGCCTTGGCTTTCTCAACGATCCCCTGGAGATACTCCTGGATCTGCCTGAGCCTGGATCGAGTCTGTGCTTCAAACCGCAGGACGAGCACGGGGCTGGTGTTGGAGGCCCGGACGAGGCCCCACCCATCAGGAAAGACCACGCGAACGCCGTCAATATCGATGATCTCCGTTTTTTTCCCCAAGATCGCCTTCACCTTGTCCACTACCTTGAACTTCTGGTCCTCCGGGCAGTCAACCCTGATTTCCGGGGTGCTGTAGGTCTTGGGAAGGTCCGACAAGAACCTGGAAAGGGGTTCCGGCCGGCTTGACACGATCTCCAAGAGACGACACGCGGCATAAATCGCGTCGTCGTAACCGAAATATCGATCCGAAAAGAACATGTGCCCACTCATCTCGCCTGCAAGCAGGGCTTTCTCCTCTTTCAGCTTCTTCTTTATGAGCGAGTGCCCCGTCTTCCACATGATGGGAGTGCCGCCATGGGCCTTGATGTCGTCGTACATGTTTTGGGAACACTTGACCTCGCCGATGAATGTGGCGCCGGAATGGTCTTTCAGGATTTCTCTCGCAAAGATGACCATCAACATGTCGCCCCAGATGATGTGGCCTCTTTCATCGACCACTCCGATTCGGTCGCCGTCACCGTCAAAGCCGATTCCCAACTCAAGGCCGTTCTTGATAACCGCGTCGATCAATGCCGACATGTTTTGAGGCACTGTCGGGTCGGGTTCGTGATTTGGAAACCGGCCGTCCATGTCGAAAAAAAGTTCCAGGGTCTCACAGCCCAGTTTTTTAAGAATGGGGCCTGCAACCACTCCTGCAGTTCCGTTCCCGGCATCCACTGCGAGCCGTACCGGTCGTTTGAGCGAGATATGATTCACCAGATAATCGGTATAGGGCGCAACAATGTCATAGGGCTCCACGCTTCCTTTGCCTTTGATGAACTCGCCTTTTTCCACAAGCCGTCTGAAATCCTGAATCCCTTGCCCAAAAATGGTATCAGGCCCAAAACAGACCTTGAACCCATTGTACTCAGGCGGATTGTGGCTGGCCGTGATCATGACGCCGCCGTCAGCCTTGAGGTGGCGGATGCCGAAATACAGAAGAGGCGTGGGGCAGGTGCCCAAATCCATCACCCGGACGCCTGATTGCACCATCCCATTCACAAGAGCATCTCGAATGCCCGGCGAACTGATGCGGCAATCGCGGGCCACCACCGCAGTTTCTCCGACATGCTTTAAGAGATACGTGCCAAAGCCCAGCCCGATCCTCTCCACGTCGCTTAGGTCAAAGTCCTTATCTACAATGCCCCGAATGTCATATTCTCGAAAGATTTCATTTTTCATGACAATCTTACCTTTTTCAGGGTTATAGAGTGCCCCCCATGCTCGATGCACCCAGAGATCCCAAGAGGTTGAAGTCTTGCACCGTCAGAACTCGAGTTCCGTGATCAAGGGTTACCTCGCCGCTGGACCAGCGTCTTGCTTCAAGGCGGGTTTCAAAATCAGAAAGCACAGGGAACTGCCTCCATGCCTGCCCCATGTCCCAGAGCTTTGTCACCCCACCATAAAACAACACGGCCGCCAAAACAACTGCGGCACCAGTTCGACGATGCCGCCTTACAGCAATATCACGGCCATGACGGGGAAAAACTGCACAACGAAAGGCCGTCGTGCCAAAAAGGGTAATGTCGAAATTCCACTGGCCATGAGCATAAAAAACGCCAGGTGAACGAACCCGTAAAGTTCACGAACTGCGGCCGTGTGTCCTTGCTCCATATCCGGGAAACGGTTAAATAGGTTGGCAGAATGAGGTTAACAGACAACTATGACTTACCGGACGCCAGGGAAAAAACCTCATTCATGTCAGATCAAATCTTGACTTCTACGCTTAAAGCAAGGCGGACAGATTCTTTTTGATCTTTTCCAATTGAAAGCACACCCTTAAAGCGCGATGGCATTGCGCTTTTCTTCTGCAATGCCCGATTCATTGCTTTGTGAAGGCATCAAGTAACACATCGTGCCCTGCTCCGTTTTAGCTTCCATCATCAGGCCGCAACGATAGCACCTGATGGGACCCGAGTAGTCGTCAAAGACCTTATGATCCAGGTTGATTTCATAGCCACACGAAACACAATCGACTTTCATGCACCGTTCCTCCTTTGGTTCGGACGATTTTTGAAAGTTCCGATTTTCTTCTTTCTCTACTGACAGGTTCCTGAAAAATACCTGCTACGGTTTGAGACCTTGATCTTTGATCAGTGGGCCATGTATTTGGTAGAAAACCTCCAACGTCTTATCGACCTTCCCGAGTGTGTCGCGGAGATCGGGTGATCCTGATTCATTCATCCTCTCCCCCGACTCTTTCGGAACATGGCTGCATGTGTCCCTTTCCATGGTCCAACTCTCCTTTCTCCCTTAGCATTCGATGGACGCGCAAGAAATGGGAATTTTCCTATCTCCTATTTCGACCGTAGTAAGAATTCCCATTTTCCCGACTGGTTCCTCGCACAAAACTTCTCGCTTCCCTCAGTACACAATTCAAACGTGGGAGTTTTTGCTATGCCTTTACGAATGGTTCTCTTTTCGTTCATCCAAGATCCATGCCAAAGTTTCGGCACATTTTTTAATGTAATTTCAACAAATTATGGTGAGGATTCATCGGGGTATGTAAGGAGCTATCACTTGTAGGAAAAAATCTTACACATTTAAGTAAACTCTTGCACCATGGAAGGTGAGATCCTTTCTGCAACTTTTATTTCGGCCCCGTAAACTCCCTCTCGTCCGGGCAAAAGCCCTTGATGGGTTTACCGCGAAGCTTGGCCAACCCGTTGAGCCAAAAAAAAGCAGGACTCCCATTCCGGCCATCCTGCTTTCTTGCATTCCAACAACCCTATCTTTCTCTATCGAAAATGCGCTCCCTCTAATACGCTCCCCTCTTACCCATGACTGCAAAAATCGTCTCATACAGGACACTCATATCCATAGAAAGACTTCTGTTATACAAGTAATAAAGATCCAGGAGAACCATGTCTTCAAAAGCCACAGCACTTCTGCCCGCCACTTGCCACAAGCCCGTAATTCCAGGACGAATGGTAAGCCTTTTCTTGTGCCAATCCTGATAAATTTCGAATTCATAGGGAAGACATGGTCGGGGACCGACAAAGCTCATATCTGCTTTGATGACATTGATGATTTGAGGCAGTTCATCCAAGCTGGTTTTTCGCAAGAGCTTCCCAACCCGCGTAATTCTCGGATCATTCATAATTTTCAGCGCTTTGCCCCCATTTTTTTCCGGCCGGATTTCGCCCTTGATCAGTTTCGTCACATAGTCCTTGTGAATAGCGCTGTCCGTGTCGACCCGCATGGAGCGAAACTTGTACATGACAAAGCGGTTTCCGCCTTTACCGATTGCCTTGGCCCTGTAAAAGACGGGTCCACGGGAATCGAGCTTAATTGCCAAAGCGATGAGGAGAAAAAGGGGCAGCAAAACGGAAAACATAGGCAGCGCGATCAGCGCATCCAATCCATGTTTCAGCTTGTTGAAAACCCATTCATGCTTCTGGGAACAAAGCCTGATCATTGGGATGCCGCAGAAGTTGTCGATGTAAACCTTGACGTTTATGATAGGCATCAGCTTTGGGGAGAACCAAACGGAAAGACCCTCGGATGTACAATAATCAAGAAGAGAAATGAGCACTCTCTTGTCAATCGCTTCATCCGTCACGATGATGTCATCCAGTTTTTCTCTCTGCACCACAAAAGGAAGGTCCCTGATTTCTCCAAGCACTGCCTTAGATCTTGGAAGACAACCCGCTTCTCCATCTTTGCATCCCAAAAACCCGGCTACCCAAAAAGGTGCGTTGTGCGTAACGATGTGCTCTGTAATCCTTTTTGCCTCTTCGTCCGATCCGATAATGGCCGCCTGGCGCCTGAAGTGCCGGCGAAACCAGGTGGTGAAAACAAGGCAAACCAGAACAAATCGGCTTATCAAAACAGCCGTTAAAGCTAGAAAAAACGCCCACGGCAACACACCGGCATAATCTGCGACAAGGGGATTTTCCCCGCGCGCCAAGAGCTCAAAAACGCCCACGGCAACAAAGGCAAATCCCAACGCTTTTAAGAGGTGTAAGAGTTCAGCCAGGCGGTATCGGCTTAGCAGAAGGAAACAGACGCCCAAGGCCCCAACAAGGGCAAAAGTCCCGTCCCTTTCGAGCAAGCTCGGGTATCTGTAAATGGCCATCACCACAGCAACGGAAAAGAAACCCCAGACGAGGGCCTTGAGACTGTTGATCAGGTGCGTCTTCTTCATAAATATGTAGCGGTATTTGTATAGATGGAACGTGGGGAAAAACCCCAGCACCATGAGCGCAAGAATGGCCAAGAAGGCGTATTGGGTCGGCTGTCCTGCGACGGATGATGCCAGCCCGTTCAGCCACACGGCTCCCCAGAACGCCAGGCACACGGTTACAGCATCCTGGAGAAACAGGGCGACCTTGTATGGGGCAAAACGACTGCTCCGAAATCGTCTTTCCCTCGCGTCGGTTCCCTTAATAACCGGCCTGAATTCAATCATTTTCTCTATGCTGTGCCCGTTAGGCATAAACACTTTCCTTGTGGCAGCTCACCCCACCTGAAAACGACTTATAAAGGTCCATGCATCTATTTAAATGATAGCCCGATTTTAATCTGCAAAAAAAGTGCCATTTTTCTATATTGAAGATAATTTATTGATATTCATGCTGATTCGTTAATGGCGTTTCTGTTTCTCTGCTTTTGCCATGAAAAGGTGGAAGAATTAGGAGTAATCTCCTTCCATCACCGTGAAGCCGGTGCCGAAGGCGAAGGGGCAGCCCATTTCGCCGGTCGTCATCCAGGGCCGCGCCATCGCCCCCACGGCCTGGGGCAAGGCCTGGGGTGCCAACATGGAGAACTACCGAGACTACGCCAACCGACTGCCGCGCGACCGCACCTACGTGCGCAACGGATCGGTGGTCGACCTGCAGATCACTCCCGGCACGGTCGCGGCGCGGGTCAGCGGGTCGTCGACCTACCTAACCACCATCACCGTGAAGCCGGTGCCGAAGGCGAAGTGGCAGCAGATCTGCGCCGACTGCGCCGGCGGCATCGACTCGCTGGTGGAACTGCTGC
>JAWOJI010000184.1:0-3234 GCA_046481735.1 Desulfatiglandales bacterium
AGTAAGCGGAAAGATCAAGCTCCACGTACTGAACAAAGCGGGAGAGGTTGGCAACCACCAGCACCTGTTCTTCCTCGTAGCGCCGGATAAAGGCGAGGATCTTGTAGTTCTCCGGGTCGAGGAAATCGATGGCCCCCCGGCAGAAGGGCTTGAAACGTTTTCGCAGGGCAATGAGGCGTTTCATCCACCAGAGCAGAGACTGGTGGTTGGCCTGCTGGGCTTCTACATTGATGGTTTCGTAATGGTATTCCGGATCAATGATAATAGGGAGATAAAGCTTCTGAGGGTTGGATCTTGAAAACCCGGCGTTTCTGTCGGCGCTCCACTGCATGGGGGTTCGCACACCGTTGCGGTCGCCCAGGTAAACATTGTCTCCCATGCCGATTTCGTCTCCGTAATAGAGCACCGGTGTACCCGGCATGGAACAGAGCAGGCTGCTCATGAGCTCGATTCTTCTTCGATTGTTTGCCAGAAGAGGCGCCAGTCGCCGTCTGATCCCGAGATTGATTCTGGCCCTTGGGTCCTGAGCATAGACCCGGTACATGTAGTCCCGTTCTTCGTCGGTAACCATCTCCAGGGTCAGCTCATCGTGATTGCGGAGAAAGATCGCCCACTGGCAAACCTCCGGGATTGTAGGCGTCTGGGCCAGGATGTCCACAATGGGGAATCGGTCTTCCATGCGAATGGCCATGAACATCCGCGGCATCAGTGGGAAGTGGAACGCCATGTGGCATTCATCTCCCTCGCCGAAATAAGCGGAGGCATCCTCAGGCCACTGGTTGGCTTCCCCCAGGAGCATGCGGTTTTCGAACTTTCCGTCCACATGGGCTCTCATTCTTTTCAAGAAGGCGTGGGTTTCGGGTAGGTTCTCGCAGTTGGTTCCCTCCCGTTCATAGAGGTAGGGGACCGCATCAAGGCGCAACCCGTCCACGCCCATGTCCAGCCAGTGATCCAGAACCTTCAGGATTGCGCTTTGAACCTGGGGGTTTTCGTAGTTCAGGTCAGGTTGATGAGAGTAGAAACGGTGCCAGTAATAAGCCTTTGCCACCCGGTCCCAGGACCAGTTTGAGGTTTCAAAGTCCTGGAAGATGATGCGGGTCTCTTTGTAGAGATCAGGCGTGTCGCTCCAAACGTAGAAGTCCCGCCACCGGTTGCCGCTCCTTGCCCGGCGGGCCTTCTGAAACCAGGGGTGCTGATCCGAGGTGTGGTTGACGACCAGTTCCGTGATGACGGAAAGATTGCGGCGGTGGGCCTCGCGAAGAAACACCCTGAAATCCCCGAGGGTGCCGTATTCAGGATGGATCCCCATGTAGTCGGCGATGTCATAGCCGTCGTCTTTCATGGGAGATGGGCAGAAGGGAAGAAGCCAGATGGCGGTCACCCCGAGGTCTTGAAGATAATCCAGCTTGGAGGTAAGCCCTTTGAAGTCGCCCACCCCGTCCCCGTCACTGTCGCAGAAGGCTTTCACGTGGACCTGGTAAATCACGGCGTCCTTGTACCATAGAGGTTTGGCCTGGTACTCACGGGCTTTTTTGACTTTTCGAACCATAACGCATCGCACCTACATGAAATAATCGAAATCGCGTTCCGTTCTGAGGCGCCTCCGCAAGCGGAATATGAAAGCCGGGCATATGCGAGGGTCGATCTCAAGGTAGTTTCTTGACCCATGCCAAAGAAAGCGGGCGTCACTCAAGAGGTCGTGGACCTGAAAGCCCTGGCGGGATTCCAAACCCATTTCCTCAACCGGAAAGTGCACCCAGCCGCCGTGGGTGTGGTGTGGGTCAAGGTTGACGACCACAAAGATCACGTTGCTGAAATCTTCCGTGTGCTTGGAAAAACACAAAATCCGGTCGCTGTCACACTCGTGGAACCGAAGGGTTTCGTTGCTCTGAAGGGCCGGATTCTCCTTGCGGATGCGATTCACCCTTGCAATGAAATCCTTGAGGCTCAAAGGATCCTTCAGGTTCCATGTTTTGATCTCGTATTTCTCGGAATCGAGATACTCCTCGCCGCCCGCCTCCCTCGGCCTTCCCTCACACAGATCAAAGGCCGGGCCGTAGATGCCGTAGCTCGCCCCGAGCGTTGCCGCAAGCGCCAATCGACTCATGAAACCCGGCCTACCACCCGTTTGTAAGAATTCGGTCAGGATGTCGGGCGTGTTGGGCCAGAGATTCGGTCTGAAGAATTCCCTGATCTCTTTTCCTGTCAGCTCCTGGAAGTACCGGGTGATCTCCCCCTTGGTGTTCCTCCATGCAAAGTAGGTGTAGGATTGAGAAAAACCCAGCTTGGCCAGCCGGTACATGACCTTGGGTCGGGTAAAGGCTTCGGACAGGAAAATCACATCCCCGTAGTCTTTCTTGATCTCCCTGATCAGCCACTCCCAGAATACAAACGGTTTCGTGTGGGGATTGTCCACCCGGAAAATGCGGATGCCCTGCTCGATCCAGAACAGAACCACGCTCTTCAGTTCCATGAAAAGTTCCTGCCGCCCGTCGGTTTCAAAATGGATAGGGTAGATATCCTCATACTTCTTGGGCGGATTCTCAGCATACTGCAAAGTTCCGTCGGGTCTCCTGCGAAACCATTCCGGGTGTTCCCTGACGTAGGGATGGTCCGGGCTGCACTGAAAGGCCAGGTCCAGGGCGATTTCTATGCCATGCTCAGCGGCTTTTTGCATCAGTCTGCGAAAGTCATTCAAATTTCCCAGGTCGGGGTGAACGGCCTTGTGCCCGCCAAGTTCGGAGCCGATGGCCCAGGGGCTCCCCGGCTCTCCCGGTTCGGCTGCAGGCGAATTGTTCTTCCCTTTCCGGTGAGAGAATCCGATTGGATGAATGGGCGGAAAGTAAAGCACATCGAAACCCATGGATGCCACGTAAGGCAGGATTCTCTCGCAGTCTTCAAAGGTCCCGTGGTCTCCGCGCCTACCGGCGCAGGAGCGGGGAAACATTTCGTACCACGTGCTGAATCGGGCCTTTTCTCTTTCCACAACCACCGGCAACTCTTTGTCATAAGCCGTGACAAACTCTTTTTCGGAGCAGACTTCCATGCACCCGGCAAGTTCTTCGTCCAGGGCAAGCGCGACCCTTTCAACCTCCCGGTCTTCATCGGTCAGGGTTGCCAGATATTGCTTCAGCCGTGCAGCCGTCTCATCGTCGGCTCTCGAAAAGGCCTGTTCAATCAGTTCCTGGCCGATCAGAAGGTCCACGGAAATGTCCGCCCCGGCATCAATTTTTT
>JAWOJI010000203.1:0-6864 GCA_046481735.1 Desulfatiglandales bacterium
AAAAAGCCGAGATGAAGACACCCAGGGCCTTGAAAAGGGTAATGCTCATGCCTGAGGCTTTAACCGCCTGGTCGTTGTCCTTCACCGCCCGAAGCACGAGACCCAGGTCGGTGTTGACGAGGCGGCGCAGTGCGAAGAGGAACAGGAGCATGATCCCGATCACGAAGTATTCCTCCACCCAGGGGTTGGGGAAGCTCTCCACTCCCATGATGCCGTCCGTGCCGCCGAAGATGTCCGTAGCCTCGATGACACGCATGAGGAGCAGCGGGTACATGAGGGTCACGATGGCGAAGTAGACTCCCCGGAGAGGCAGGCAAGGGAGGAGCAGGAGGGTGCAGATGACCGCCCCGCCCAGTGCCGCAATCGGGATGGCCGCCAGGGGAGGGACTCCCATGGACGTGTTGAGCAGGGCCGAGATGTATCCGCCCACTCCTATGAAAAAGGCCCCGCCCAGGCTTACCAGGCCTACGAAGTGGGCCAGGAAATCAAAGCTTATGGCGAGGAGGGCGTAAATGCATACCACGGAAATGACTCGCTGCCAGTACAGGCTGGGCACGAGAAAGGGCAATGCCAGTATGCCTACGATAAGCAGAAGTCGGGGGGCCGTCAGATAGCTGAGTTCCCTCCAGCTCATTAAAGCGTACAGGCTGTCCGCCCGCACCTTGATCCCCCGGTCCAACCGTTCCTTGCGTCTCTGTTCATCCCTCACGGCTCACACCCTCTCTTCCAGCTCTTTCTGTCGCCCGAACAGGCCCGAGGGCCGCAGAATCAGGGTAACGATGATGGCCATGAGAGCGACCACCATCTGGTAGTGGGCCCCCCACCACATCACGGTCATGATCTGGGCATAACCTATAATGAATGCCGCCACCACGGCCCCGGCCCAGCTTCCCAGCCCGCCCACGATGCAGACGGCGATCGCCTGGATGAGCACGTCGTAGCCTTTCTCCACCACGATGTTTCCCAGAGGAAGAAGCACCACTGCAGAAAGGCCGGCAAGCATGGACCCGAAGGCCATGGCTACCACCGCCATCAAATCCGAGTCGATCCCCAGCATCAGGGCGGCCCGCTCATCCTGGGCCATGCCCCTGAGGGCCAAGCCGATCCGCGTGTAGTGGGTGAAGAGCCAGAGGAAGGCGACCACGCCGATGCCTATCAGCACCACCAGGAGCCTGTGGTAGTCTACCGGTGTTCCCGCCAGGATGACGCTCCCCTGCATGAAGGTCGGAAGCGTGTAGGTCATGCCCTTGAACCCGCCCCACCGGAAGCCCTCGAGGATGGCCAACCCGATGGCATAGGAGGCTATGATCTCGCTGATGGACATGCCCCTGACCCGAATGAGGAAGAACTGATAGATGGCCGCACCGACAAGGCCTGTAATGACCATGGCAAGCAGGATGCTCAGGAAATAGTTCAACTCGGCCGCCCTGAACAGTGTCCAGGTAAGAAAGCCGGTCACGACATAGAGTGCACCGTGGGCAAAGTTGGCCACCCGGCTTATGCCGTAAACCAGCGCGAAACCCAGCGCCATGAGAGCCAGGGATATACTGTTGACTGTTCCGTAAACAAGAATGTCCATCATGGTCCAGCCCACCTCACTCGCCGGCCGCCCTTTTTTGGAGGGCGGCCGAGGGCCCGGTATCCGGGCGAGTCCTTTTTGTTTACTTTCCCTTCATCCAGGGCGGGAGAAGAATCTCGCCCGTAGCGATGCTCTCCGGATAGACCACCACCCGCTTCCCGTCCTGCCACTGGAGGATGGTGCCCACGGCCCCTTCCTCCGCTTTGGTGGCGGGAATCACCTGGTGGTTCTTGGGATCGAACCGAATGCGGCCGTAGACTCCCATGAGGTCGGTTTGCTCCAGGGCCTCCACCACTTTTTCAGAGTCCAGGGTTCCGGCGCGTTCAATGGCATCCTTGAGCACATATACGGCCATGTAGCTGCTGGAACACCCCAGGCCTTCCGGCTCGATGTTCCACCTTTTCGTGTAGGCATCGTAGAATTTCATGGTCCATGGCGTTGCCTCCGACGGGGCGTTTCCTGCGTTGACCACGTTGCACAGGGTGTACTCGCCCTTGCCTTCCGTGGCTTTCCAAAAACCGGGCTGTTCGGCGGCGGCCAGGGTGGAACCGAAGGGCAGGGCCGGAAGCTTCATGTCGTACCACTGTCTGAGCAGGACGGAACTCTCGGGCATATCCATCCAGATGTTCAGGATCTCGGCATTCTGCCTCTTGGCCTTGAGCAGGCCCATGGAAAAGTCGGTGCTGCCTGTGGGAAAAACCTCCATGCCCAGGACCTCGAAACCCTGGCCTGCAGCCACTTTGCTGATGATCTCCCCGGCGCCGCGGGCGTGGGCCACGTCCTGGACCATGACAAATATCTTTTTCAGCCCATGGGCCTCCCTCAGCTTGACAAAGTTTGCGATGATCTCTTTGACCAGTTGCCCGGCCTCGCCGTGAATGCGAAAGCAGTACTTGTACTTGTCGTATTCCTCAGCCACCATGGCGTGGTACCTGGGCGTAAGCACTCCCGTCGTGAGGATGGAAACCTTCTTGTGTTTGGACAGAAGGGGCATTGCAGCCAGTGCGGCCTCCGAACGCACAGGCCCGCCCACAATGAAGTCGGCATTCTTCTCGAGAATCAGTTTCTCCATGGCCAGAAGCGCCTCGCTCACGGGCACGCCCGGCTCGAGATCCCTCGTGTCGATAACCTCGACCTGGAAGGGACGTTTGGCGCCGCCTACTTCGACCCCGCCCTGGGCATTGATTTCCTCCACGGCAAGCACCATGCCTCTTTGCGCTCCCCACCCGTACAGAAAGGCGGTGGAGAGAGGGGCGCCGATGACAATGGGCTTTTGAGCGAAAGCAAGGGCAGGAACAATGGAAAGGACCAGCAACAGAAGGATGAAAACACCAAGCATTCTTTTCATAATGACCCTCCTTTTTGTTTACGGTTTTTCGCCTTGTTCAATGCATTGCGAGCAATTCTCCAGAAAGGATGTAACGGATGGTTCAGCGGCCGCCTGAGAGGCCATTGTTCTTGAATGGGTGTGATTCAACTTGTTACACTGTCGTTAGAATTGAGAAAGAAGAGGAACTTGCCGTAACCCGAACTCATGAGAATTTGTAATTTCTAGCAAAGATTCCTGCAAAGGGCAACAACTATTTGGGCCGGCTCACGGCGCCCGGAACGAGCGCTTCCTGCAGGATCCTTGAAAAACAAAAACGCCTCGACTTTTGCCACCGATCAAGCATCTCGTCAATTTCCCTGGGGGGTGGGAATCGACACTCGAGAAGAGGCGCCTTGACTTGCCTGATAAGGCTGATTAACCTAATTCTGTGTTTTATCAATGACACCAATCGAAGCAGCGGAAGGTTATGGGCGCGAAAGATTACTACCAAATACTCGAAGTTCCTCGGAGCGCTTCCCAAGCAGAAATCAAAAAGGCTTTTCGAAAACTGGCGATGAAGCTCCACCCGGACCACAACAAGGACGACAAGGGAGCGGAAGCCAAATTCAAGGAGGTCAATGAAGCGTACGCGGTCCTGAGCAATGCGGAAAAGAGAAAGCAGTACGACACCTTCGGGCCGGACCACTTTGGGCAGCGCTACACCCAGGAAGACATCTTCCGCGATTTTGACATCTCCAGCATCTTTCGTGAATTCGGCTTCAGCGGCGGCGGCGGTCAAAACATTTTCGGCCAGATGTTCGGCGGAGGCGCCCACGGAAAAACGAGGAGGTCGCCCTTCGGGTTCGACGGGTACCAGGCGCGAAGCGCGCCGACCAAAGGGCAGGACCTGGTTTACGAGCTTGCCGTCACGCTGGAGGAAGCCGCGGCAGAAACAAGCAAGATCGTCTCCTACCAGGACGGCGACGTCCGCCAGAACATTTCTGTCAAGATACCCCCCGGCATCACCACCGGAAAAAAACTTCGGGTTCCGGGCAAGGGGCGGCCGGGACTCAACGGCGGGCCCAAGGGGGACTTGTTTGTCCAGATCAAGGTGCTCGACCACCCTGTGTTCAAGAGGGAAGGAGACGACCTGATCTTAACCCGCGAGATCCGGTTCACCGAAGCCCTGGCAGGGACTGAAATCGAGGCGCCCACCATCGACAAGAAGACCTTGCGGCTCAAGATTCCTCCGGGAAGCCAGGTCAATGCCAGGTTCCGGCTCAAGGGCTACGGCATGCCGAGCATGGGTGGGGGCGGACGAGGGGACGCCTACGTGCAGATCGTTGTGGCTGTGCCCCGCAAATTGAGCAAAAAACAAAAGGCTCTTCTCAAGGATATGGAGGAAGCGGGATTGTAGGGATGAAAGCTCTGGCGGTTTTTTCAGGCGGGCTGGACAGCATGCTCGCCGCCCAACTCATCCGGGCCCAGGGAATCGACGTGCTGGGCCTTTTTTTTGAAACGCCTTTTTTTCAAGCCCCCAGGGCCGAAAGATCCGCGGAGATGATCCATCTGCCCCTCAAGGTCATCGATGTCACCGAGCCCCATCTGGAGGTGGTAAAGAATCCGCGCTACGGATACGGCGGCAACATGAACCCCTGCATCGACTGCCACGCTTTCATGCTGCGCAACGCCATGGATCGCCTCGCCGAGGAAAACGCCCGTTTCATCATCACGGGAGAGGTTCTGGGGCAGAGACCCATGTCTCAAAACCTTCGCGCCCTGTCAACCGTTGCAGCCCGGAGCGGAAGCCCCAGGCTTGTGCTTCGCCCCCTGTCGGCAAAGCTCCTCCAGCCCACCTTGCCCGAAGAAAAGGGGTGGGTCGATCGCCGGGCGCTCCTGGCCCTCTCCGGAAGAAGCCGCAAACCCCAAATGGAGCTGGCAAAGGCTTTCAACATCATTGAGTACCCGTCGCCGGCCGGCGGATGCCTTCTCACCGACCCCGTTTTTTCCCGGCGCCTGAAAGACCTCCTCCAATCCCGTCCGCAATGCCGGGTCAGGGAAATCGAGCTTCTCAAGGTGGGGCGGCATTTCCGCCTCGGACCTGAAACCAAGGCCGTCGTGGGGAGGAACAAAAAGGAAAACGAGGGTATCGTCAGCCTGGCCGGGGAATCGGACCTGATCATCAAGGTCGATTCCGTCCCGGGGCCTGTCGTTCTCGTCGTCGGTGACGTCTCTCCGCGCACGGAGGACCTGGCTGTGGCCCTCGCCCTTTCCTACAGCGACGCTCAAGACGGCGAGGCGGCGGGGGTGACGCTCACGAGGGGGGGCACGGAAACGAGGAAATCCGCATCGGCCCGGGCCAAATCCGAATTCCAGCCCTTCATGATCTAAGATGAAATCTGCCCACGCAGATTTCATAAATTGACGATAACGGCCTCACCGTCGCAGGAGTCGATCCAGAAAGGGTTTCTCCCTCACATCCCGGAGTCTTTGCTTGTTGATCCGTATCCTTTCCTCGTGGGCTGAAATCTCCGCCTCGGCCCTGTGGCGATTCTGATCCAGGCTGTGCGCCTTCACGTTCATTTCCATGATCTCGAACTTTGTCTCACGGGGAACATCGTCGGCTTTCATCTCGTCTATTTTTTGAACCAGGGCTTCTCTCTCACGCTCCAGGACAGCGACCGTCTCCTTTTGGGAGTGAATGGCGGCTTCACTCTCCGCAATCTCCTTCAGCAGGGCGCCCTCCCTGTCCATAGTCACCGCCAGGTAGGTCAAAGGCCCCAAGGAAAGAAGAGCAAGGACGAGAATCGTCCTGATGGTGAGAGAAACAAGCCGCTTCACCATGGAGACAGGGGTTTTGGCCTTGTCGATCACGCCAAGGACGGAATCTCGTGCCGTGTAAGGAGGCGTTTCTCCTTCGACTCTTCTCTTGATGCTTCTCACGGCGCCCGTGAGGGCGTCCAGGGTTTCCTCCATGCCGCGCCCCAGAGAGCCCGTGGTGTATTCATCGATGACCGCTTTGTCGGGGTTTTGGAGGCGCTCTGCATGGGCCCCCAGGTCCTTGATTATGGAGTCTGTGTCAACATCCTCGGCAAACTTCCCGGGAAATCTCAGCTTGAGCGCTACGATCTCCTGCCTGAGATTGTCCACCTGCATCCTGACGGTTTTCCCCGTCTTGGCGAGAAAAACCTCTTCGCACAGGAAGGCATTGCCATGGCTCAGAAGAAGAATGTTGTCCCTCACGTCATGAAGGGCTGGAAAACCCTTTCCGAGATAATCCAGGTTCGATTCAGAGGCGCCGGCCGAATAAGCGCTCCCCGGGTTGTCTCTGTTTTCTTTTTTGAGAAAGACCCCCATGGTGGATTCCCCTCGGTTCCTCATCAAACTGCAACGTCACGGGCATGGATCTTCAACAGGAAAGTGTAATAATATCATATTGATTGGCCTATGGCCACGACTTTTTTCATTTGGCTTGCAGCGCCACGGTTTCCTGCGGGCCCTATCCCCGGCTTATTGCGCGCGCCCTCAAGGGGCGGAGAGAGAAAAGCCGGCGGGATTTTCGGGTGGCAATTTGCGCCGCTCGGGGTTATTTATTTGTAGCAGTCCGGCTTTTTGAAAGCTTTATGAGCATCAGGCATGGGGTCCTTTTTTGAGACGTTCCGGCCGTGACCGTTTTTCTCAAGGGGATATCTACAGGGTCGGGAGGCGGTGGCCTCCACTTCCGGAGCAGTGTTTTTCCCCATGCAAACACTTTTGAACGATGCCACAGGGTTGCTCTTTTTTAAAGCGAGGCTCTGATGTTCAAGGAAAGAGGCACGGTACGGGAGACATCCGCGCGGAAAGCCGTGGTGCGCATTGAGCGGACATCCGCTTGCGCCCACTGTGAGAGCCGCAATTCCTGCAGTGTCGACAGGAACAGGGAGGTTCTGGTTGAAGTGGAAAATGAGCTGGGCGCGAACGCCGGCGACACCGTCGA
>JAWOJI010000271.1:0-7421 GCA_046481735.1 Desulfatiglandales bacterium
CATAGCCGAGAAGGGAGAGGTTCGCCACGTCGCTCCCAGGCTCCATGCCCGGCGGAATAGTCCTGGCAAGCCCGATCCGGCATGCGGCAACTCGGTCCATGTGCGGCGTGTCGGCCGCCTCCAGGGGAGTTTTCCCGCCCAGTTGATCCAGGGGATAGTCGGCCATGCCGTCACCGATGAGAACGATGTACTTTGTCCTGGTCATGAGGAAGTGCCTATGAAAGTGTTCGGTGTTCAGGGTTCAGTGTTCAGGAAGAAAGAACCCCGAGATCCCGACTCCGGTTCTAATGAAAACGCATTCTCCATTACAAAATGCCATTGCGAGCCCGGAGAGCTCAAAATGGCAGGAATAGGGCCCTCAGCTCCTGAACGCTGAACGCCTGAACCCTGCTCACTGCTTACTGCCTACTCCCTGCTGGGGCCTTCGACCCTGACGGTCATGGTTTTGTCGGTGAGCACGTCGAGTCGTTCCATTTGCGCCAGCGCTTTTCGCACACTGCTTTCCTTGGCTTCGTGGGTCAGCATGACCACCGGAACCGATCCGCCCACTTCTCTGCCCTTCTGGATCACCGAGTAAATGCTGATGTCGTTCTCCCCGAGAATGCCGGAGATTTTTGAGAGCACACCCGGACTGTCTTTGGCGGAACACCGCAAGTAGTACGAGGTCCGGAGTTCCTCGATCGGTTGAACGACGATGTGCCCGGTATTCGGGCGGACGTGGGCGAGGGGAGGGATGAGGCTGCCGACGCCGGATCGGATCTGTCTTGCAAGATGCATGAGATCAGCAACAACGGCGCTCCCCGTGGGCTTCCTGCCGGCGCCATAGCCGTAGTATAGATTCGGACCCACAAAATCGCCTTCCAGGTAGATGGCGTTGTAGACGCCGTTCACATTGGCCATGATGTGGTCAAGGGGCACCATGGCCGGATGCACCCTGGCCTCAACCGTCTCGCCCTGAATTCTGGAAATGGCAAGGAGCTTGAGACAGTAACCGAACTCCGCGGCAAAGCGGATATCCTCCGGTGTCAGGCGATCGATCCCTTCCCGGTAAATGCTGTGAAAGGGGACAGGCACGCCGAAAACTATGGATACCAGAATCGCCAGCTTGTGGGCAGCATCCGTGCCGTCTATATCCAGTGTGGGAGGATCTTCCGCGTAGCCGAGCCGAAGGGCTTCTTCTACGGCCTTCCCATAGGGGAGCCCGTTCTGGGACATCCGTGTTAGGATGTAGTTGGACGTTCCGTTGAGGATTCCCATGATCGTCTGGATGCGATTTGCCGAGAGCCCTTCCCTCAGGGAACGGATCACAGGGATCCCGCCGCCGACACTTGCTTCGAAAGCCAGGCTCACCCCGTATTTTTCGGCCGCTCGATAGATTTCCCCTCCGCATTCCGCGAGCAGCGCCTTGTTGGCGGTAACCACATGCTTTCCGGCTTCCATGGCTTTCAAAATGAAATCCTTGGCATGGGTGAGACCCCCTATGAGTTCAACAACAATGTGAACGCTCGGGTCCAATATGACTTCCATAGGGTCCGTCGTCAGAAGGTCTGAAGAAATGGCGAGGCCTCTGTCGCTTGCGATATCCAGATCCGCGATTTTTTTGATGACGATTTCAGCGCCGATTCGGGCCGAGATGATGTCCCGGTTCTTCAAGAGAATTTCCACCGTGCCCGACCCCACGGTTCCAAAGCCGATGATGCCGACATTCACTTGATCCATAGATCTTCCTTCAAAAAGAATAGGTCCTTTATGTTGTCTTGAGATACAGGAGCGGTCATGCACAAGGCGCAGGCTTAGGGCTTAAGGCGCATGACGTACGGCCCAAGAAACAACGAAACTGAAATCTTGAACTGCGCTCCTTGCGCCGTGCGCCTCGTGCCCTTACAATACTTGCTTGATCCCTCGGATCGCCTGGCCGATGCGATGAGGGTTCTCTATCAAGGCGAAGCGCACATGGTCATCCCCGTATTGGCCGAAGCCGATGCCCGGCGATACAGCCACCTTGGCTTTCACCATGAGCATCTTGGCAAATTCTATGGAACCCATTTTCAGGTAGGGTTCGGGGATCTTGGCCCACACGAACATGGTGCCTTTGGGTTTATCGATGGGCCAGCCGGCTCGGTTCAACCCGTCCACCAAGGCGTCGCGGCGCTGGCGATAGATCTCGACGATCTCCTGCACACAATCGTAAGGACCGTTCAGGGCGATGATGGCTGCGATTTGAATCGGTTGAAACATGCCGTAATCCAGGTAGCTCTTGATTCTCCTGAGCGCAGAGATAAGTTCTGGGTTTCCCACGCAAAAGCCGACCCGCCACCCGGGCATGGAGTAGCTTTTGGATAGGGTGAAAAACTCCACCCCGATCTCTTTCGCCCCCGGGATCTGAAGAAAACTGGGAGGGGTGTACCCGTCGAATACCAGATCCGCATACGCAAAATCATGAATGACGATCATTTTGTGTTCGCGGCAGAATTCGACAATCTTTTCAAAAAAGGCTCTGTCCACCACGGCCGTCGTGGGGTTGTGGGGAAAGGAGATGATCAACATCTTGGGTGCGGGCCAGGTCTGCTTCGTCGCGGTGAGAAGGTCCTCGAAGAAGTCCCTGTCCGGAGCGATGGGAATGCTTCGCAAATCCCCGCCGGCGATAATGACCGAGTACGGGTGAATGGGATAGGTCGGATTGGGAGCGAAAATCACATCGCCCGGGCTCACTGTGGCGAGTACGAAATGCGACAGCCCTTCCTTGGCCCCGATGGTGGCGATGGCTTCTTCTTCGGGATCGATATCCACATCCCACCGTCTCTTGTACCAGTCTGAAATGGCGCGCCTCAGTTTGGTGATACCCGCGGAAGCCGAATACCGATAGTTCTGGGGCTTTTGGGCCGCTTCGATCAGCTTGTCCACAATGTGCTTCGGCGTGGGGATGTCCGGGTTCCCCATGCCCAGATCAACAATGTCCACCCCTTCGTGTCTCAGGTCGATCTTGAGCTTGTCCACCACTTTGAACATGTAGGGAGGCAGCCGCTCCATTCTTCTGAATTCCTGCATCTTTGATTCCCCTGTGAGTGATCAAGAAGTGTTTTGAAACTAATTCTTGTAAAACAAACTCCCCGACCAGTCAAACAATAAAAAATCGTGTCAATTTAGATTTTTGAAAACCTCATGAGCATCAGGCATGGGGGTCTCTCTCAAAACTGAAGAACGAAGGTGCCACACCTCAGTGTTTGGCGCCAGGCAATCGGTGAGGCGGGCGGAGGGGGTCCGGGGAATACCCATGCAGGAGCCATCCTCGATGTGCCTTTGAAGCCTCGCCGCCTGCGGGTTTGCGCAGCACCTACCGCAAAGTAAGGGCGCGGAGAGCCTGGGATTTCGCCCTGGCCGGCCTGGCTTTGGCTGTACAGATCGAAGAGGAGAAAGTCCGCCATGCCCGCGTGGTGTTCAGCGGAGTGGCGCCCGTGCCGTGGCGCTCCAGGGAGGTGGAGGAATCGATCCTCGGAAAGAGGCTCGACAAAGAAACCATCGCGAAAGCGGCCGATGCATTCCTCGGTATCGATGATAACTCGTTTGGCCATTTCCCATCTCCTCCTGTTTTCTCTGAACACTGATCTGTGCTTCTCACTGGTCAATTGCCTTTTGTCGCTTTCCTTCTTTCGTGTTTTCGTTAATCAACCCCATTCTCTTCCTTTGGAATCAGGACCCTCCCCTCCCCGGGCGCCAGATCAAAAGAAAAGTTGACCGGTACTTCTTCGATCGGATTTTCCGGGGACACATCCGTGATGGGCGCCTTGGACTCAAAAAACTCATAGATATCCCTTGCCTTGAAAGACTGCCTCCTGTGAATGTCTTTGTTGAGAAGAACCAGCGCTTCCCGGCCTGTCCGGGATGAGCCTTTCCACATCACGATTACCCGTGGATTTCCTTCGGTAAATACCTGAGTCGCCGATTCTTCCTGAAAAATGTCAAATTCTTGCTTGGTTTTGTTCACCCTTTTAATGAAAGAACTCAAATCGATCCCTGTTCGTTCCCAGTCCGACGGCGTGGTCTTGACCACGTGCAGCTTCTTCCGAAATCCAAATTCAAAGCCCATAGGAATCATCACGCCGGTGGAAAAAAGGGCGCTGAAGAGGAAGCGTTGTTTCATTCCTGCAAGATTTCCTTCGAGCTCTTCGCAAAGCCTCTCCGTATCATGACTTTCGGGAAAGCTGATGGAAGGGACTAGGTCTCTTGTCAGGTGATACTGGTTCAATAGCCAGCGGCTTTCGTAGTCCCACCATTTGGAACTGTTGAGGATATAGTCAAATCCCGCAGCCACAAGCCGCCTGGTTTGTTTCGGCGTGCATCCCAGAGTCTCGGCAACGAACAGCAGATCCGGATTGCATGCTTTTGCATCATCGATCACGCTTATCCATTCCTCTGCCGGGATCTGGTAAGCTGCGTCACAGCGAAATCCCTTGAAACCCAGGTCCGCGAGATGCCGAATCAGTCCGAGCCGATACCGGTGGAGGTTCTCACGGTCCTCGGAATTTGACGGATTGAAGCGGGCCAAATCGCCCCACACAATCTTGCGCTCATTGTGCAGAGCATAGGGATGAACGACTTCCCCCTTGCCGTCCCATTCAAACCATCCGGGGTGATCCTTGAGGAGCGGAGAATCGATCGAGCAGTGGTTGATGACCAAATCGATCATAAGTCGAAGCCCCTGCTCCCCGGCAGCCCCGACCATTTCCCTGACCTGCTGTTCCGAGCCTCCGGCATTCGATTCCAGAAGCACCGGATTGATTTCAAAGAAATTTTTTATCGCATAAATGCTCCCCGACATTCCAGGCTCTTGAATGGGATTCACGAAGACCCAATTGAAGCCCATGTCCCGGATCCTTATGAAATGCTCCTTCCACCTTGGAAGAGGACCTGCAAGGAGAGGAAACAAATTGTAGATGATCATTTTTTTAGGTCTTTTCATGGTTATCCCAATGACTTATAGCCGATGATCCCTGTTCACAAAGCAATGCCGTCAATTCCTGGAGCTGAGGATCCAGACCATTGGACTTCTCCCAGTGTCTTTGAGGAGAGTGTGACCGAATTTTCAGGAGGACGCTTTGCTCATTTCCCCGAACGCGTGGGCCGCGGCTCCCAACACTCCGGAGTTTCTTCCCATCTTCGGCTCGACAAATCGCACCGCCTCATAGGCTGCCGCGTAGGCTCTTTTCCGAGCCGTCTCAAAGGCCGGATCGGAACATTGTGCCACCCGGGAAGATTGGGCGAGGTGAAAAGGATACCCTTCTCGGGATTGGAAGGCCCGGGGGCGCCGATTCCCACAGCATGCATCTCCGAGATATCCGCATTCGCCTGAGCGATGGCCCTCTGAACCGAGGCGCCGATGGCTTCTATCACCGCCTCCTGTCCGAGCGCCGCAGGTGTCACGCTGTGATCGCGGGCCAGCATGCTCCCGCCCCTGTCTATGACGGCGGATAAAATCTTTGTCCCCCCCAGATCAATGGCCAGGACCATGTCATTGTCGCTCTTCATGGGCATCTTCCTTTCCGGGGGATCGTCAGCGGAATGGCGGGGTGATCGGTCTTTTGCATGGGGCGAAACGCGTATTTCTTGTTGACCGATCCATGCCTTCCCCTTTTTTCTTCGGCACAGAGCCCCAGGTTCGATGGAATTGCAAAAAGACGCCCCTTCGTTCTACTCCAAATCAGGTCCCGGATCAGTCGGGCAGTTTCTTTGTGCCTTTCCAGTTCCGGAAACTTTCGATTTCCTTGTGAATGTCTTTCGCAACAACCGCTCCGTGAGAGGACGCAAGGGTTTGGTACATCGCAATAGCGGGTTCCGCCAATTTGTCCTGGGCACGGAGGATGAACACAGGCTCGTCATCCCCCACTTTCGGGATAGACAATTTTCCATACTTCGCGGATACGGCCATATGAGTAACCTCCTTCACTGGGGATAGTAATTTGGATTTAACATGACAAGAAAAGACTACGGAGTAAATAGGGTCTATCACCCATTGATGGTTTGCGCACTACGTATTTAACTCCCGGAATCGCTAAAAAGGCGCCCCCCCTGGGGCGCCTCCGGATGAGCCATAACAACGATGAAACCTCTCAGTGAACCTCGATCTTTTTCGGAAGGCTTTCCGCCGACTTGGGAAGCGTGATTTTCAGGATTCCGTCTCTATAAGTTGCTTCGATTTTGTCCCGTTCCACACTCCCGGAAACGGGAAAGGTCCTCTCAAAAGACCCGGAAAACCTCTCCACACAGTGGCAGCACTCCCCTTCCGAACTCTCTTTGGTCTTTTCGCCCTTTACGCTCAAGATACCGTCACTGTAAGACACCTCCAGTTTCTTCATGTCGATTCCCGGGACTTCCATAGTTACGATATAAGCGTTCGAAGTCTCGGCGATATCCGTAGGAGGAATCCAATTCTCAAATTCCCCCAGGTATGGAGACACGCGAGTCCACAGGCTCCCGAAAGGTCTCAGCGCCGCATCAAAAGGAATGATGTCGAGCATTCTCGTCATAGGTCACACCCCCTTTCGCTTTTTCCAGCTTCCTTTGTTTCCGACCGTACAATAATCATTGCCGCGACAGGTTCAACACCCTTTTTTGTGCTGCCAACCGTGAAATCCTGGCTTATCGATTTGTTGGAAAACACTTGACCATCGGCCGTGAGAAGTGAGCGAAGGGCTCAGGGGCAATAGCCTGTGAATGTCATCAGAGATCGAAATACGGGATTCACCCCATTGATTGTATGGTCGGAACATTGGTAATGAAGAGGGGGGTTATTCATCGTTGGAGATCTTGCAGGAAAGAGGAAAGAACGTGAAACTTAAAACAGCGTCACCCTGTCCTGACCCTTTTAACATTCCTGGTTCGGGGAAAATGGGTCGGGAGCGGCCCCAAACAGGGACTGCGGAAGAGAGGCCACCTATGAGGAAGGAGTCGATTCAAAAAGCCGTGGACATGGGAAATAGAGTAGGATACGCCCTTGTTGCCACATGCGACGACAAGGGCTTGCCTCACATTGCAGCATCCAGGAAGTTAGAAGCAGGGATCGACGGTCACGTTGCGGTATCCGAATGGTTTTGTCCGGTGACCCTGTCCAACCTGGAGGTCAATCCTCGGCTTTCCGTTGCAGTGTGGGATGCGGCAAGGGATGCAGGGTTTCAATTGATTGGAGAATGCACAGGCGTAGAAGAAACAGCCATGATGGACGGCTTTTCCCCCACCCTGCCGACTCCCATCCCTCAGGTGAAGAGAAGGATTCGGTTCAGGGTGGAGAAGATCCTGGATTTCAGCCATGCTCCCCACAGTGATAAAGAGGAGTAGGGATGCGCGGCGATCCTATACCTTATCTGTTCTCCTCCAGACTGCAAAAAAGAATCTTTTGTTGATTTTTTTACTCTCCAAGCAGGACT
>JAWOJI010000341.1:0-4815 GCA_046481735.1 Desulfatiglandales bacterium
CGTCATTTTCAACCTTTCCGGCGCCGTCCTCGCTGCCGGCCATGTGACGAACACGATCCGAAAAGCCATGATCGATCCTTCCCTTCTTCCAGGACCCCCTGAAAAGCTGCTGCTGGGCATGTTTGCCGCCCTTCTTGCGGCAGGAATCTGGGTTCATCTTGCCACGCGTTTCGGCCTTCCCGTTTCCACGACCCATTCCATCGTCGGGGCCGTTGTGGGTTTCGGGGTTCTAGGCGTCGGTTTCTATGCTGTGTCATGGGGCAAGGTCATCGCTATCGCTTTGAGTTGGGTCATTTCACCTTTCGCAGGCGCCGTCTTCGGCGGCATCCTTTACTTCGTCGTTCACAAGACGATTCTCAGCTCCCGCTCTCCCTACTCAACCACAAGACTGTACGCACCGTGGATGCTGTCCGTGGTGTTTCTGATTATCATGCTGTCTGCCGCTTTCAGAAGTTTCAGGACCGTGAATGTGCCTTTTTACCAGGTCTTTTTCGCCCTTGTTCCTCTTTGCGTTCTCGCCGGTTTTGGGGCCAGAATCCTTCTTTCGCGCCTCGGAGGCGAGGGATGTCGCTGGATCAAGGGAAGTGAGGAGGAGAAGGTGGAGTGCGTTTTCGGGTACCTGCAAATTATGACGGCCTGCTACGTGGCTTTTGCACACGGCTCCAATGACGTGGCCAATGCCGTCGGACCTGTGGCGGCCATCTACGCTGTGGTAAAAACAAAGACTGTGGCTGCCGAAGTGCAGGTTCCCCTATGGATGTTGGCTGCGGGAGGCGCCACCATCGGGGGAGGGCTTTTCCTCTTTGGGGCTCGCGTCATGGCCACGATCGGGAAGAACATTACCGAGATCACCCCGGTCAGGGGTTTTTGCGCGGAGTTCGGGGCTGCCACCACGATTCTTGTTTGTTCCCAACTGGGGTTGCCCGTTTCCACAACCCATGTGCTGGTGGGCGCCGTGGTCGGAGTGGGCTTCATGAGGGGCATGGGCGTGCTTGATTTGAGGGTCATTCGGAATATCGTTTCTTCCTGGCTTATCACTGTGCCCTTTACCATCCTGCTTTCCATGGGCATTTACGGGGTTTTGGTCAAATTTCTGCTTTGAAGGGAGAGGATTTATGCGAAGCACATTCGGGTATCTTTTCTACAAGTCCCCTTTTGACAAGCTCAAGAAGCATGCCGACAAGGTCAGCGAGTGCGCCAGAATGTTCTCGAAGGCCATAGGCTGTCACATCGACCGGCAGTGTGAGGAGTTTGACAATCTCACAGATATCGTGGCGCAACTCGAATCCGAAGCGGACGCCATCAAGCGGAACCTCAGGGGCCACATGCCCAGAGGAATCTGGATGCCCGTGGATAAATTCGCCTTTTTCATGTACCTGAGGGAACAGGACAAGGTTATCGATGCAGTGGAAGAGGCCCTCTACTGGCTTTCCTACAGACCTGAAGGGGTAGAGCAGGAAATTGGAGATGACCTGATGTACCTGGTAGAATGCGTAATTCCCGCCATTGAGAAGCTTTCACCCATGGTGGATCTGGCTACCCGGTATTTCAGGAAAAAATACGAGAAAACAAGGGACGAACTCAAGTCCTTGATTCGGGACATCCGCCAGCACGAGAGTGAAGCGGACCTTGTGGAACGGGAGCTAAAGCATAAGATATTTTCGACTATCAAGGACCCCATTCAAATTTATCATCTGGTTCGCCTGGTGGAGACCATCGGCTCCATTGCCGATCATGCCCAGAATGCGTCCGACATGATGCGCGCGATGATCGCGAGGTAAGTCTCTCAGGCATTCCGGCATCCAGCCGTGAGAGTCTGCAGCCCGAAGAGAGGGGCCCAGGAAAAACCCCCGCCTCCTTCTGAAGGAAACCTGCTGCTTCTGCCAATCCCATGATTCTCTCCGAAGAACTGGTTTTAGCCCTGTGTCTTGTCAAAACACTTCAAAACCACGCGCCCTTGCGGTACCGTCGGTACGCCTCGCCGAAGCGGGACTCGAGGGACGCATCCTCGATCCTTTGCCAGTAAAGAATGCTGCCGATACCCGCGAGACCGACGGCGAAGCTGAGTAAGGCCCCGTGGTACGCGGCCCAGCCGGGAATCCAGAGGATAAATCCGGTGTACATGGGATGGCGGATCTTTGAAAAGAGCCCGGAGAACACAAGTCCATCAATGTTTTCAAGGCCCTTCAACTGGATGAGGGACGCAACCGCCAGGATGACTCCCACCACTACAAGGAGCAGGCCGGCAAAGCGAACGGAAGCAGGCAGCGCCAACTTCATGGGGTCCAGCCGGCCCATCTCGAACCATCCTGCCCACATTAGGCACATGGCCGCAAACACTAAAGCAAAGACCAGTTTGTTCCGGCTGTCCACCTTGCCCGATTTCTTGAGCGCTTCGTATATGTTTCGGATGGTGAGACCTCCCAGGTAGAGGATCAGAAAAAGAAGGTATTCACTTTCCATGGTAGGCGTTCCTTGAAGGGGTTGCGGCTAAGTTCGGGTGGAGACTACATGGACGTTTTCGCCATGTCAATGATGAATGAATCTTACGATCCAGCTCTCAAAGATTACGAGGAGTACGTCAATCGCTTGGAGTTCTTGACGAACTAACGGCATGCGGAAGAAGACGCAGGGTCGAATGCTCTGGATAAGGGAAAGGTTAGAGCCTGTGTCTCAGTCCGACTTTTCTGCAAGAAGCGGGTTCTTGACAACAATCCCGACAAAACGGCTGAAATCCCGGTCAGCGGTCCATAACTCCCTGACTCCGTGGAAACGGCACAGAGCGGCTATCCTTGCATCATGAACTTGAGGGCCGTCGACCTTTCCGGTTTTCAGAAGAGAGCGAAGCTCTGCCCAATAGCCTTCGCCCTCGGAAAGCAAGACAAGACTGGGCGACTCAAGCCACGCTTCCACCTGCTCCACGGCACGCTTCAATGGGCTTGGAGGGGCGTAGATTCGCGGGTGGGTCACAATGGCCAGGAACTCATGGATGCACGGCCATGCGATGGCCCACAGTGCGTTGGCCTCCGCCAACCCCTTGAGACATTCATAGGCCGCTTCATGCCACGGGGAATCCTCTCTGTGGGCATAGACCAAAAGGTTGGTGTCAACGCCTATCACCCGCCTCTCCCTTCATAAATGAGGTCCCGAATGCCCTCCCATGGAGACCCGCCAACTCCGGGTTGCAGACCCTTGCCTTTGAAAGTGGCTTTGCGAAGATTGAAACGAGCCTTGCGTCTTTTTTCCTTGAGGACCTTTTGAAGCCCCTCTTCGATCAATGCCCTGACCGTTGACCTCTCACTTCGAGCCACTTTCCTCGCCTCTTCCATCAGGCTGTCAGATATATGTACGGTTGTTTTCATATGTATAACCATATTACTGAATATGGCCATATGTCAAGAAAATTGGCATGTGCTCTGGATCCTGTTCATCCTGCCTGCCTTGCCGAAGCCCCGGCGAAGGCAGGTGACCCTGCCCAACAAGGGTATATCCCGTGTGCCGTGCGCCGTCTACATTTGCCTGAACAGGTGCATGTAGCGGTTGCTGACTGCGAGGGTTTCGCTGCGGTCCTTGAGCTTCACCACCCCTTTGCCTGTGAGGGACCGGCTCACGCGCGCGATGGATCGGACCTGGACGATGGTTCCCCTGTGGATCTGCCAGAATTTCTCAGGGTCCAGGTCTTCGGCGAGTTCCTTGATGGACTTGCGAATCAGAGACTCCCCCTCCCGGGTAATGACCATCGTGTACTTGTCCTCGGCCTTGAAGTAGATCACCTCATCCACAGGGATCAACCGCACCGCATCACCGTGTTGAACGCGAAGGTATTGCAGGCGCTGAGAGGTCTCCCCGCCGGAAAGACGAACCATGAGGCGGTGCAGGATCTCTGCGGGAACGGTCTTGCCTGTCTCCAAGTCCGCCTTGAGCCGCTTCACCGTCTTTTCGAGCCTTTCCCTGTTCACGGGCTTGAGGAGGTAATCCACCGCTTCCTTTTCAAAGGCATCCACCGCATACTCGTCAAAGGCGGTCACGAAGACGATCCGGCAGCCGCCCAGGATCTTCCCGGCCACCTCCATGCCTGTCATTCCGGGCATCTTGATGTCCAGAAAAGCGACCTGAGGCCGATGCCGTGCGATAAGCTCCAGGGCCTCCCTGCCGTTCCCGGCTTCCCCACAGATGACAAGCTCAGGCCATACCTCGCCCAGTCTGGATCTCAGAAACCGCCTGAGGGGTGCTTCGTCGTCGGCGATGACGGTGTTGAACACCGCCGTGAGGGCAAGCGTTGCAAAGACCCTCTTTCTGTTCAGCCGAAACTCCATAGCGCTTTGCTTCATGAAATCTGCCTAAGCAGATTTCATAGAACGCCCCTTCGGGGCTTTACTCAATCCAACAGCGGCAATGGCTGAAATCCGATGTACCCGCATTTCGGCTATGAGATCCCCGTGGATCGGCCAATGGGACAACCTTGAGACACTACACTAAATTAATCTCTACAGATCAATAATAATTCATGCCAATGCAGATGTTACCATAGAAAATCGGTCCAAAGCGCGGCTTGTGCTACTCTATGGTTTTCCTAATCCTGCGAATCCGTTTACCCGGTGAAATTACGCCAGCACTATTTCACCAGGGCGTCCTCAGCCAGGGGCTGATGAATCTGCGGATGAACCGTGTTCGATTCTCTTTCTTTATCCCGTAAATCCTGTTAATTCTGTCTACTGCTTACTGCTTACTCCCTACTGCTTACTCCCTACTGCTTACTCCCTACTGCTTACTCCCTACTGCTTACTCCCTACTGCTTACTCCCTACTGCTTACT
>JAWOJI010000464.1:0-3224 GCA_046481735.1 Desulfatiglandales bacterium
GTCGTCCTAGGTAGACAGGAAGTGGACAGGAAGCGCCTCGGCGAGGCTGCCGCGAAAAGAGGTCTTCAGGTGACTGAGGGTGGGCGCTTTTATCATCTTCACGGGACTTGTGACAAAGGGCAGGCTTTCGACAAGCTGGCCCGCTGGTACGAGAAACACTGCGGTCCTGTCACAACCATGGCTCTCGGCGACGGACCCAATGACTTGGCCATGTTGAAAAGGGCGGATTATCCGGTCTTGGTCAAGTCCCCAAGGACTTACCCAGAAATTCTCGAGGAGGTTCCTTCTCTCAACATAACGGAACAAACAGGGCCCTCGGGTTGGAATGCCGCAGTGAACGCCTTTTTGGGTGAAAAATGCTACCGAGGAGATCATGGACATGTCTGAATTCGAAGTGAACCCCGACAAAATCAAGAAAGCTGAACTGGTCGTGGCCGTCCCTTCTTACAACGAAGCCGACTCTATCGCTTACCCTGTGTTCCACGCAAGCGAAGGGCTTTTCCGCTATTTCCCCGAAAAGGGGTCCGTCATCATCAATTGCGACAACAACTCCCCGGACGACACCAAGCGCGTTTTCCTCGACACGCCCACCAAAGTGCCCAAGCTCTACATTTCCACCCCCCCTGGGGTCAAGGGAAAAGGAAACAATTTCAAAAACCTTTTCAGAAAGGTCGTCGAGTTGGACGCCAAAGCCGTTGTCGTGGTAGACGCGGATTTGAAGAGCATCACGCCGGAATGGATCAAACACCTGGCCGAACCTCTTTTTAACGATTTCGCGTACGTGGCCCCCCTATATGTCAGGCACAAGTACGATGGAACCATTACAAACGGGATTGCCTATCCTCTGTCCCGCGCGCTTTACGGAAGGAGGGTGCGGCAACCGATTGGAGGAGATTTCGGTTTCAGCGGCGATTTGGCGCGCACCTATCTCGATAGCGACATCTGGGATGAGGCCGTTGCCAACTTCGGCATCGACATCTGGATGACCACCATCGCCCTGAGTCAGGGCGCCCCCGTTTGTCAGTCTTTCATGGGAAGACCAAAAGTCCACCGCCCCAAAGATCCGGCCGGGTCCCTTGGACCGATGTTCCGACAGGTGGTGGGAACGCTTTTTTCACTGGCCTGTCGGTTCGAATCCTACTGGCTTCGGATAAAATACAGCAAGCCCACCGCTATTTACGGGTTTGGGCTCGGCGAGGTGGAAATGCCTCCCAAAGTGGATGTGGACACGGAGAGGCTGCTTAACGAGTTTCACAAGGGCTTCCAGGAATACAGCGGGATCTGGGAAACCATTTTTTCCAAGGATTTGTACGCGAAGCTCATCGAGATCCGGGGTATGAAACGAACACTCTTCACCTTCCCCACCGATCTCTGGGCAAGGCTCCTCTATGACACAGCCGTGAGCTACCGGCAGAGGATCTGCGACCCGGAACTGATGATGGACGCCCTGATTCCCCTGTACTTCGGAAGGACCTTTTCCTTTGTAAAAAAAACCAAGAGAATGTCAACGCGCCAGGCAGAGGAGGCCATTGAAGAAGATTGTCTGACCTTTGAAATGACCAAGCCTTACTTTGTGAAGAAATGGGCGGAGGCAAGCAGCAGGAGTAAACAGTAGGGAGTAGGGAGTAAGCCGTAAGGAGCAACAGAATCTGTATGATCGTTACTGCATACTCCTTGCTGCGTGCGCTCTGCTGTTTTAACGCACCAGCACCAGCCTGACATCCATGACGTTCGTCTTTGTGGGCCCGGTCATCAGGAGATCTCCCGTCCTCTCAAAGAAGTGATAGGAATCGTTGTTGTTCAAAAATTCAACGGCATGAAGTCCCACAGCCGATCCCCGTGACACAGTTCGCGAATCCACAAGGGCGCCCGCTGCCGGTGTGGGGCCGTCGTTTCCATCCGTCCCCCCGCTCAAGATCACCACCCGTTCCGCTGTTCCCACAAGCTCCAGCGCGGCGGCCAGGCAAAACTCCTGGTTTCTCCCGCCAAGCCCTTTGCCTCGAATGGTTACCGTGGTCTCCCCTCCTGAAATGAGGCAGGCCGGCGGCCCTATGGGCCGCCCGGTTTGAAGGATCTCTTTGGCCACAGCCGTGTGGACTTTGGCCACTTCCCGCGTTTCTCCTTCCACCATGGAAGAGAGAATGAGGCATCCGTATCCCATGGCCTCCGCCGCCGCCCGAGCCGCTTCCAAGGCAAGGATGTTGCTGCCGATAATGAAGTTGTGCACCTTGCGGAAGATGGGATCTCCCTGTTTCGGAGTCTCCGGCGCTTTCCCCTCCACGCCTCGTCGCACGTACGCGCGCACCGCCTCAGGAACCGAAAGATCATACTTGCCCATGATTTCCCATGCATCCCTGAAGGTGCTCGAATCGGGGACGAAAGGCCCTGAGGCAATCACGTCCATCCTGTCTCCCACCACATCCGACAGCATAAGGTTGACCGTGGTTGATGGGAAAGCTGCTCTTGCCATTTGCCCTCCTTTGGAAGCGGAAATGTGCTTTCGGATCGTATTCATCTCATCAATGCTGGCCCCGCACTCCAGAAGACTTTTTGTTACGGCCTGCTTTTCAGCAAGGGTTATTTCTCCTGCCGGCAAAGGCAAAAGGGCCGACCCTCCTCCCGAGATCAGGGAGAACACGAGATCCTTTTCTCCCGCCTCCTGCAGGAGGCGGCGCATTTCCTTGGCGCCTGCCGCGCCTTTATCATCCGGCAGAGGATGGCCGGCTTCCCGGATTTGAATTCGTGACAGGGCTTCCCCGAAGCCGTACTTCACGTTGATCACTCCCTGTTCGATCCTGCCTCCCAGGAGTTCCTCGAGAGCCTTCGCCATCGGCGCAGTGGCCTTTCCTCCTCCCACCACGAAAATCCGCTCATGGGCATCCAGGTCCAGTTCGATCTCGGAGCGGCCTTTTGGTCCGAGGCTCACCTTCCCGTTTTTGAGGCGGACAAAATCTTTGACCGCCTCGTGAGGATCCACTCTGCGGACCGACGCCTTAAAAATCTCTTCCGCCTCCCCTCGCATTTGCCTGATCAAGTCCTCTCCCATTCTCCCTCCTGTGGCCGTGTCTCAGAAGCTTTGTTTCCAAGAACGGCAATTTGGAATTCTGCATCGCTTTTTTTGAAATACTGTATTGCACGGACCGGAAAAAGAGGGATACGAAATCATCCGGTCTTATCCTCATCCCCCTCGACCGGCTTCTTCTTTCCGAATATTTTCGCACCAA
>JAWOJI010000484.1:0-3072 GCA_046481735.1 Desulfatiglandales bacterium
TTCTGCTTTACCGAGCAGGTGCTCGAACCGGGTCAACGCGTTGAGATGCCGGTGACGTTCTATGTCGATCCGGAAATTGTGGGCGACCGCGACGCGGGCCATATCCGCAACATCACGCTGTCCTATACCTTCCACGAAACCCCATTGCCGGAAGAGCAGGCGACACTCGCGCCCGCTCCTGCGGTGTCCTATAACTGAAGTCCCAAACAGGGAAACCGACATGGCGCACGATAAAAATCACGACTACCACATTCTGCCCCCCTCGATCTGGCCGCTGCTTGGCGCCGTGTCGGGGTTTGTCATGCTCTTCGGGGCAGTGATCTGGATGAAGGGCGGCACACCCTTCATGTTCCTGATCGGCCTGGCCGGTGTTCTCTACACGATGTATGCGTGGTGGTCGGAAGTCGTGCACGAAGGCGAGACGGGCGATCACACGCCGGTAGTGCGTCTCGGACTGCGCTATGGCTTCATCCTGTTCATCATGTCCGAAGTCATGTTCTACGCCGCATGGTTCTGGAGCTTCTTCAAGCATGCGATGTACCCGATGGGCCCGCTCAGCCCCGCCATTGACGGTGTTTGGCCCCCCGCCGGGATTGAAACCTTTGATCCTTGGCACCTGCCGCTGATCAACACCCTGATTCCATCGCGGTTTACGACCTCACCATGCGAGGACAAGAGATCATCGCGGAGACCTATCTCGCTTTTGAACTCTGGTTCACCATTGCCGTTATGTACCTTGGGATTACCATAACGCTTTCATCCATGGTGGCTTTCATGGAAAAACGCCTCAAAGTGGCGACATAACATGGAACATAGAGCTTCAGAGGATTACATCATTACCGTGGACAGGGTAAACAAGGTGTTTCCCAACGGCGTCCACGCTCTCCGGGACTTCTCTATCAGCGTCCGGCGCCGGGAGGTCCTCGTGGTCATCGGCCCTTCGGGATCCGGAAAATCCACGTTTCTCCGGTGTCTGAACGGGCTTGAGGAGATTGACAGCGGGGCTATTGTGGTGGACGGCATTCCCCTGGATGACAGGAAAAAGAACCGGCTGGAAATCCGGAAGGAAGTGGGAATGGTTTTTCAGTCTTTCAACCTCTTTCCCCACCTCACGGTCCTGGAAAACGTCAACCTTGCTCAGGTTCGGGTCAGGAAAAAAAGCAAAGAAGAGGCAACAGAGACCTCGATGGCCCTCCTTCGAAAGGTCGGTATTCCGGAAAAAGCCAGGACCTTTCCGAATCATCTCAGCGGAGGCCAGCAGCAGCGGGTGGCCATTGCCAGGGCCCTGGCCATGATGCCGAAGGTCATGCTTTTTGATGAAGCAACAAGCGCTCTTGACCCTGAAATGATCGGCGAAGTCCTGGACGTGATGAAGACCCTTGCCAGGGAGGGCATGACCATGGTGGTGGTGACCCACGAAATGGGGTTTGCAAGGGAAGTGAGCGACTGGATGGTTTTCATGGAAAACGGCAGCATTGTTGAGGAAGGCACGGCAGAGAATCTTTTCACGAATCCGGAGGAAAAAAGGACAAGGGATTTTTTGAGTCAAATCCTATGAAAATTCCATTATTCCTTCATTTCAGAAAGGAGAAGCGTCATGAAAAAAGGACTTGTGTATTGGATGGTTTTGTGGACCCTCGTAGCTGCCTTGGCTTTTGCAGGCAACGCCTTTTCCAGGGAACTGCAGCAGAAACTGACCGAGGAGAGCACGGTGGAGCAGGTGCTCAAGCGAGGGACGCTGCGCGTGGGAATGTCCACCTTTGTGCCGTGGGCCATGCAGGACAAGACAGGAAAACTGATCGGTTTCGAGATCGACGTGGCCGCAAGGCTTGCCCAGGACATGGGCGTAAAAGTCGAGTTCGTGCCCACGAAATGGGCGGGAATCATCCCGGCCTTGCTCACAGGCAAGTTCGATGTAATCATCGGAGGAATGGGCATTCTTCCCCAGCGCAATTTGAAGGTCAACTTTACGATTCCCTATGATGTAACAGGCATGTCGATTGTGGCGAACAAAGATATTGCCGGCACTTTCACGAGTCTCGAAGATTTCAACCGGCCCGATGTGGTGCTTGCGGTGCGTCTGGGCGGGACGCCCGTAGCAGCGGCCGAGAGATTCATGCCCAAGGCTCAGTTGCGGAAATTTGACGATGAGTCCCAGGCAATTCAGGAACTTCTTAACGGTAAAGCCCATGGGGTCATCGCTTCTGCACCCATGCCTGCTTTCCAGGCTCTGAAGTATCCGGAAAAGCTTTTCTTGCCCATCGAGGGAACCTTTACCAGGGAGCCCATTGGATTTGCGCTCATGAAGGGGGACGTGGATACGCTCAACTTCTTCAATAACTGGATCACCGTTGTTCAGGCAGAGGGTTGGCTGGCGGAGCGAAAGCGCTACTGGTTTGAAACCAGGGATTGGGAGGACCTGATTAAGTAGGCGAAAAGAGAAATTGCGGGACGTGCCCCAGGCAACGAGAACATTGTATAAGAGAAAGCTAAAAATAAGGCCTCTCGACATCTTCATCGCTTTCCTTCTTGCAGTGGGAACTGCGTATGTCGGATACAGGATCACCGCGGGTCTTCATTACCAGTGGGACTGGGGGTCCATGCCCCAGTATCTGATACGCCGTGACACTGTCAGGGAAGAGTGGGCCCCTGGTGTGCTTGTCCAGGGGCTCATGATGACCATCCGGCTGAGCTTTTGGGGGACGGTGCTGGCGACTGTGATCGGCATTGTGATGGGCCTATGCCGGGTGAGTCGCCGTCTTTTCAACCGGCTCATGGGCAAGACCTATGTGGAGCTCATCCGCAACACTCCGCCCCTGGTCCTGATCTTCATTTTCTATTACTTCTTGAGCGGCCAGATCATGTCGGCCCTGGGGATGGACGCCTTCATAATGTCACGATCCAATGGGACACAGTATTTCCTCAAGTTCTTTTTCGCACCCCCCTCCATGTTCTCGGCCTTTGTATCCGCTCTGGTCACCCTGGCTGTCTTTGAAGGAGCTTATATCACGGAGATCGTCAGGGCCGGGGTCCAGTCCATAGAAAGGGGCATCTGGGAAGCGGCCTATGCCC
>JAWOJI010000489.1:0-3799 GCA_046481735.1 Desulfatiglandales bacterium
AATTGAAACGAATGAGAGGGAACGGGCATGGATGATCCTGTAATTTCCGCGATCAAGAAACAGGCTGCAACAGAACGCTTTGCCAACAAAATGGGGCTGAGGCTCCTTGAAATAGGGCCGGGCCATGCCGTTGTGGAGATGGCGCCCCAGGAAGACAACGCCAACATTTTCGGAATGACCCATGGAGGGGCTATTTTTTCCCTGATCGATGAAGCGTTTCAGTTGTCGTGCAATGCCTATGGGACCGTCGCTGTTGCCTTGAACGTGACGGTCGCCTACCACCAGGCGCCGGAGCAGGGCAGGAGCCTGCGGGCGGAGTCTGTGGAGATTCACCGGTCCAGAAAAACCGCGACCTATGACATCAAGGTCAGAGATGAGCAGAAAACCTTGATCGCCTCCTGCATGGCTGTCGCCTTTCGGAAACAGGACAAACTGCCTTTTATTGAATGACTTCAGGATCTAGAAAAGCTTTTGCTTTTGACGTAGATTGATGATAATGATAGCGCATTTGAGTTAGTTATCCGTCATTTGATCACCGTTCGGAATTCCGCTTCGAGACGGATGGTGGGCGACCTAAAACGGTTCACGGGACAGTATGACCAGGAAGGTCCTGATACGCCGGGAAAGGATCCGGAAAAGGGTCAGGGAGATAGGCCGGCAAATATCCGAGGACTACAGGGGAAAAGAGCCCGTCCTCATCGGCATTCTGAATGGGGTGGTTTTTTTCTTTGCCGAGCTGGTCATGGCCATGTCGATCCCCTTGAAAATGGATTTCGTCAAGGCTTCCAGTTATGGGGATTCCATGACTTCAAGCGGTCAGGTCAGGATGCTCAAAGACGTGTGCCTTTCCGTCAAGAACCAGGACCTGATCCTCGTTGACGACATTGTGGATACGGGTTTGACTTTGAAATACATCCTGGAGAGCCTAGAAGCGCGCAAACCCGCCAGCATCAGGGTTTGCGCGCTGATTGACAAGAAGGAACGTCGCGAGAAGTCCGTCCGGCTGGACTATTGCGGCTTCTCGGTGGATCGGGGGTTCCTGGTCGGCTATGGGCTTGACTTCAACGAGCGGTACCGATACTTGCCGGACATTTGTGTGCTGGAAGAACGCGGTCCCGAGGGATGAATGAACCGGCCGGAAAACCCGGCCGGAAAACACAGTTTCGAGGCCTGACTTCACTCGTCGCTCCATGACTCCAGGCAGCGCCTTGGGCATCTGATCTCAAGAAGGAGGCAGATATGATCATAGAGTGCCATAAATGCAAATCCCTGTTCAGGCTCGACGAAGGCCTTCTCAGAGAGAAGGGCTCAAAGGTCAGATGCTCCCTGTGCAAACATGTCTTCATCACGTACCCTCCAGGCCGGAAACCCACGGCGGATGAGAAGCCCAAATCGCCGGACCAAATCCTTGGAGAGACTGTGATCCTCGAATTTCCCCCCGTCCTTGAAGATGAGGAAAGCGAGCCTCTCCTGGAGGAACTGGGAGACCAGGAATTCGAAGCGGCTTTTGAGGAAGAGGCGGTGACCAAACGACTGAAGGCCGTTTCGCGGGATGGGTTTCCACAACAGGAACCGGATGAACTCGAAGAGTTCCATCTTGAAATCGACGATCAGGAAAAAGAGGAAATCGATTTGCAGCCGGCGGTTGAATTCCAACCGGCGGCAGAACTAAGAATGGAGGACGCAAAGGTCATAACGGAGCCCCTGGAAAAACCCGAGAAGGAAATCCAGCCCAAAACCAGGAAGGCAAAGCGATCCAGAATGCCTTTCATCCTCCTCTTCATCCTTCTTCTGCTGATCGGCGCGGGAGCGGCGATCGTGGTCTTCGCCCCCGAACGCATTCCTCAGCAGCTTGGATTTCTTACCGTGAGTCAGAAGGGAGAGGCCACGGACCCGGGTGTGGTGAGACTCCGCTTTACGTCGGTGAGCGGTTCCTTTGTTCAGAACGCCAACGCAGGCCAGTTCTTTGTTGTTCGGGGAGCGATCTCAAACACCTACAGCTCGAGCCGCAGTTTTGTGCTCGTGAAAGGCTCGATCCTCGATGACAAAGGAAAAGTGGTCAAGACCAAAGTCGCCTACGCAGGCAACGTCTTCACGGAAGACGATCTCCAGAATTTCTCGATGGAGCAAATCGATCAGGGATTGCGGAACAGAGCCGGCAAAGCCGACGCGAACGTCAACATCCAGCCGCAGGCCTCGGTGCCTTTTATGATCGTGTTCGAAGATCTCCCCGAGAACTTAAGCGAGTTTACCGTGGAACCGGTGAGTTCATCCGCCGGCCAGTAGGGTTTTTCGGACATTGGAGGGATGCCCGCTTGACTTATTGGGCGCGCCTGTATTAAGGTTTTCCCAACACCTTGGCTTTTTGAAATGCAGGGTTGCCGGCTCCATGCGTGATGCTCATGAGGTTTTCAAAAAGCCAAACTGTTACCGGATTTTATTATAGGGAGGGATCCGAAGACGGGTTCCGTGGGCCGGTCGGAATCCTGTGAACGTCAACCCAATCACTGAAAAGGAGGTCGTTATGAAGCTTGGAAAACTGTTTATTGTGGCAGTCGTTGCCCTGGGGCTCCTTGTGTCGGCGCCGCAGGCGATGGCAAAGACGGATGTCCTGTTCGGGGGAGCGGCTATCGTTGGGGTCTATTACCAGGTGGCCCTTCAAATCAGCAACCTGATGAACAAGAAGATGGGCGACAAGTACAACTACATCGGCAGGCCCACGGGCGGGTCGGTGTACAACATCAATTCCCTAATCCGGGAAACCTTCGAGTTTGGGGTGGCCCAGTCGGACCGCAACTTCCAGGCATTCAACGGCCTGGCGGACTGGGACGGCAAGCCGGTGACCAACCTGCGGAGCGTTTTCAGCATGCACCCGGAGACGGTCATGCTCGTGACCCGCAAGGACACGGGGATCAAGAAGGTCGAGGACATCAAGGGAAAGCGCGTGAACATCGGCAACCCGGGCTCCGGGCAGCGCGGGAACTCCGAGGAAGTGATGAGGATTTACGGGATTGATCAGAACAAGGACATCTCGGCCGAGGGGCTGCAGCAGACCGAAGCGTCAAGAGCCCTGGTAGACCGGAAGATCGATGCCTTCTTTTACACGGTTGGCAACCCCAGCGCGGCCCTTGAGGAGCCTGCCCAGTCCATAGACATGGTCATGATTCCCCTGGACCATCCCGACATCAAGAAGCTGGCCGAAGAAAAACCCTACTACGTGTACACCAAAATCCCCGCCGGCACTTACAGGGGCGTGGATTACGATGTGCCCACCTACGCGGTGACGGCCACGGTGGTCACCCACGAGAATGTGCCTGAAGAAGTGGTCTACGACATGGTGAAAACCGTTTTCGAGAACCTGGACGAACTCAAAGGGTCTCATGCGGCTTTCCGGGTCCTTGACCCCAAGCAGATGCTGCAGGGCCTTTCCGCCCCCTTCCATCCCGGGGCGATCAAGTACTACAAGGAAAAAGGCTGGATGTAGCTTATCACAGGGAAGGGGCGTAAAGGCTCCTTCCCGTTTTTTCCCCTGTGCATCAATTCAGACATACCTCACCCGGCCGGGTAACTCACCTTTTCTTGATTCAGGCGGGATCTCCATGGGCTCAACTCCACGTTTGACCGATCAGAAGGGAAAGAGCGAAGAAAAAACATCGCGGAGGGTTGAGGAATCGGCACAGGAAATCCTGGCCAAGGCCGAGGCGGGCGGGCGGGCCCCAGAAAGCCGAACCGCCTCCTGGGTCATCACCCTGCTGTGCTTGGGTTGGTCGGCATACCAGCTTTACATAGCCTATCGCCC